>CALXPY010000006.1 GCA_944390395.1 uncultured Clostridia bacterium
AGTACAGCAAAGAAAAATTTAGAGAGTATGTATAATGGAGAAGTGGAAAGTGCAATGATGAATAGCTATGCAAGAACTACAATGCTAAACTGGATACAAGAAATGCCAAACGGAAATTATCAAGATACATTTTGGGGAGGAACTGAAATGAGAAATATTTCAGTAAAGGGAAATTATTATGCATGTAATTATTTTGAAGAAATCCGGAGCAGGGGAAGCAATTAATTTTACTAATATATTTGGCGATATATTAAGGACAGCACCTTCTGGAGAAAGTATATTACTAGAAACAGCAGCAACACTTAGAAATGATAATACAGGTAAACAAGAAGATCCATTTTCTGCAAAAAATATATATGATTTGGGAGGAAATGCAGGAGAATGGACAACAGAGTATTTGAAATCAGATAAAACCTATAGAATTTCAGGAGGCTCTTTTATAACTAGTAATAGTCGTAATATTATAGATAATAATATGAGCATATATTCATCAGGAACAACAGGAGGCATTGGTACTTCATCCCGTCCTATTTTATATAAATAAATTAAAAGCTCATGTTTTTATTAAAGACATGAGCTTTAAAGTAATAATTATCTAGATTTGGATTATTATTGAATTGCTACCTTATCTTACATTTACTTTTTTAGCTATTTATGTTAATATATATAAGAAGATTATTATATTAAAGTAAGAAATAATAATTCTTAGTAGGGAAAAATGGAAAAGATTTTAATATTTAGCTATGTTACAATAATTATGTTATTGAATTTAATAATTGGAAGCAAATTTGCAATGCGTGCAAAAATAAATGAATATTACAAGATTATTATTTTATCAGCAGTACATTTTATAATTTATTGCTTGATACAATATGCTTTTGGTTTTATACAGTGGACTATTAGACTTAACAAATTTGATAATTATCCATATAAAAACCCATTTTGTATGCTGGTTATTATTTATTGTATAATTTCGCTTATCGCATTGGAAGTATGTTACATTAAATATGGGAAAAACAAATATGGAATAGAAAATACTGCTTTACTTTTATTTGTAATACATGTAATAGCAATTTTCTTTGTAGTGTTTTTTAGTCCTATTAATTATTTCTTTTAAAAAAGTATATAGATTTAAATAAAACGCAAGGCAGATAATAGTTGAAATTATCTGTCTTTTAATATATAATCGTAACAAAAGATAATAAATTATTATATAATATATGAAAGGAATAATTACCAAAAATGAAAGAAGTAGGAATATATGTACACATACCATTTTGCAAGCATAAATGTTATTATTGTGATTTTATATCTTTTGCAGATAAAAATAGTTTAATCGATGAGTATATTAAATGGTTAAATTACGAAATAAAAGAAGTTGGACAAGGCAATAGATTAGATTATGAAAATAAACTTGACGATCTAGTATTTGTAAAAACAATATATATTGGTGGTGGAACTCCTTCATTTATTGAAAGTAAGTATATTACTGAAATACTAAAAACAATAAAAGAAAACTTTGTGGTGGACGAAGATGCAGAAATAACAATGGAAATGAATCCAGGAACTGTAAATGAGAATAAGCTTAAAGATTATTATAACTGTGGAATAAATAGATTAAGTATAGGTTTGCAAGAAACTAATAATGCATTATTAAAAGAGATAGGAAGAATCCATACTTATGAAGATTTTAAAAACACATACAGTTTAGTAAGAAATGTAGGATTTAAAAATATTAATGTTGATCTAATGTTGGGTTTGCCAAATCAAAGTATTTTAGACTTAGAAAATTCTATAAATAAAATAATAAATCTAAATCCAGAACATATTTCTGTTTATTCTTTAATACTAGAAGAAAATACAGTCCTAAAAAATAAAGTGGATCAAAGTATTCTTACATTGCCAGAAGATGAAATGGAAAGAAAGATGTATTATACTGTAAAAAACATGTTAGAAAATAATGGATATATACATTATGAAATTTCAAATTTTGCCAAAAAAGGTTTTGAATCAAAGCATAATTTGGATTGCTGGAACCAAAAAGAATACATGGGATTTGGAGCTGCTGCACATTCATATACAAATAATTTTCGCTTTTCAAATATAGAAAATATAGAGGAATATATAAACAATTTTAAAAGCAATAAACAAGAAGATAATTTGATATTTCATGAAAAGCAAAATAGAGAAAGTAAAATGAAAGAATATATGATGTTGAGACTTAGAAAAATTGAAGGAGTAAATATACAACAATTTAAAAATAAATTTGTTGAAAATCCTATATTTATATTTAGAAAAGAAATAGAAAAACTTGTAAATGAAGAATTATTAGAAGTAGATGGGAACTTTATAAAATTAACTAAAAAAGGATTGGATTTAGCGAATTTAGTATGGGAAGAATTCGTATAAAAGAAAGGATACATTATGTCAGAAGTAAAATGGACAAATGAACAATTACAAGCAATAAATGAAAAAGGAAATAATATTTTAGTTGCTGCAGCTGCTGGTAGTGGTAAGACAGCTGTTTTAGTAGAAAGAATAATTAATAAAGTTATAAACGAAAAAATAGATATAGATAAAATTTTAGTGGTAACCTTTACTAATGCAGCAGCAAGCGAAATGAGAGAAAGAATATTAGAGGCAATATACAAAAAATTAGAAGAAAATCCACTTAATTATCATTTACAAAGGCAAATAATTTTATTAAATAAAGCAAGTATAAGTACTATACATTCATTTTGTTTGGACATAATAAGAAATAATTTTTACGAAGTAGATGCGTCTGCAAATTTTAGAATAGCAGATACAGCAGAAAATGATTTATTAAAATATGATGTATTAGACGACTTATTTGAAGAAAAGTATAATAATAATGATAAAGATTTCTTAAATTTAATAGAAGTTTATACAGATTATAGAAGCGATGATAAATTAAAAGAATTGATATTAAATATTTATAAATTTATTCAAAGTAGTCCTTTTCCAGAAAAATGGATAGAAGAAAAAGTTAATCAATTCAAAAGTGATGAAAATAAAGATTTTTCAGAAACTATATGGGGACAAGTTATTTTAAGCACATTAAAAGATAAGATAGAAGAAGCTGTTATAAAGTTAAGAAAAATAAGCAGTGAAACCTCAAAATTTATAGAGCTTTCTAAATTTACAGCAGTATTAAATGAAGATATTATTAATTTGGAATTTATAATGAGTAATATGAATTTATGGAATTCTACTTTTAATAGTATAAATAGTTTTAAATGGAAAAATTGGCCTGTAGATAAAAAGGTAACATTAGAATTAAAAGATAAAGCAAAAGAGGTAAGAGATAAGGTAAAAAAAGAATTAAAAAGTGAATTTGATAAATACATGATTTATAATTCAGAAGAGGCATTAAAATACATTAATAACATGTATTATATATTAAATAGCTTAAAAGAACTTGTAAAAGAATTCTCAAAGAAATTTAGCGAAAGAAAAAAAGAAAAGAATATAATAGATTTTAATGATATAGAACATTTGGCTTTGAAAATATTATTAAAGGAAGAAAATGGAGAGTATGTAGAGTCAGATGTGGCTAAAAAATATAAAGAAAAATTTGAAGAAATAGCTATAGATGAATATCAAGATAGTAATTTAGTACAAGAATATATTTTGAATAGTATATCAAAAAATAATAATATATTTATGGTAGGCGATGTAAAACAGAGTATATACAAATTTAGGCAAGCTAGACCAGAATTATTTTTAGATAAATATGAAAAATATTCATTAAAAGCAGAGCAAAAAGAAAATGAAAATTTAAAAATACAATTGTTCAAAAACTTTAGAAGTAGAAAAAATATATTGGATATAACTAATTTAGTATTTAAAAACATAATGAGCAAAAAAATTGGGGACATAGAATATAATGAAAACGAATATTTAAACTATGGAGCAAATTATCCAGAACCAGAAGAAAATAACTTTAAATATGCTGGTAAAGCAGAATTACATATAATTGATTTAAAAGAAAACGATGAAATAAGTGCATATAAAGATGAAATAGAAGTAGAAGAGGATGACGAACAAGAAAGAATAGAAGATGATGTTATAGAAGCTAAATTTGTAGCAAAAAAAATACAAGAAATAATGAACAGTGAATATAAGGTTTATGATAGAAAAGAAGGATATAGAAATATAAAGTATAAAGATATTGTTATTTTATTAAGAGCTACTTCTACATTAGCACCTATATTTGAAAAAGAACTTGCAGATTTAGATTTGCCAGTTTTTAGTGATTCATCAGCAGAGTATTTGAATTCAGTTGAAATTCAAACAATTATGTCCATACTTAAAATAATTGATAATCCATTGCAAGATATTCCTTTAGTAACAGTTTTAAGATCAACAATAGGAAAATTTACAGATAATGATTTAATAGAAATACGTTTAGTAGATAGAAATTGTGACTTTTATGAGGCTTTATTAAAAGCAAGAATAAGTGCAGAAGGAAATTTGAAAAACAAAATTGAAGATATTTTGAGTAAATTAGAAAAGTGGAGAGAAGAGCAGGAGTATAAAACACTGGATGAACTTATTTGGCAAATATATATAGATACAGGTTATTACAACTATGTTGGCTTATTACCTAATGGAGCTTTAAGACAAGCTAATTTAAAAATCTTATTCGAAAAAGCAAAGCAGTATGAAAGTGCAAGTTTTAAAGGGCTATTCAACTTTATTAACTTTATAGATAAATTAAAAGGTAATAATGGGGATATGGCTTCTGCAAAATTAATAGGAGAAAATGAAGATGTAATTAGAATAATGAGTATTCATAAAAGTAAGGGATTGGAATTCCCAATTGTATTTTTATGTGCAGCACAAAAATCTTTTAATATGAAGGATTTAAATGAAAATATTTTACTACATCAAGATATGGGATTTGGACCAACATTTATAGATATAGAAAATAAAATAAAATTTAATACACTAGCAAAAGAGGCTATAAAAATAAAATCAAAAGAAGAAATCATTTCTGAAGAAGAAAGAATTTTATATGTTGCTTTAACTCGTGCAAAAGAAAAATTGATTATAACAGGAAGAAGAAAAGATTTATCTAAAGATCTTGCAAAAAAACAAGAAGAGTTGGAATTATATACACAGGATAAAGAAAGAATTGATAACAAATTAGTAAAAAAAGCTAAATCATATTTAGATTGGATAATGCTTGTATATTTATTTAATAAAAATAATATTAAGGATATTATGGAATTATATGAACATAATAAAAATGATTTAATAAAAGAAATAATTAATAAAGAAGAAACTGCTGACAATATTAATTTAATAAATGTAATTGAAGAAGAGGCAGGAAAGTTAAAAAATGAAGAAGAAATAGAAAATATTTCTAAAGAACTAAATTGGAAATATAAATATCAAGATGAAACAACTATTCCAACTAAAACATCTGTTACAAAAATTAAGGAACTAAAAAATGAAAATGTTATAGACATAGGTGATATATTAAATGATAACAAAGAAATAAAATTAGAAGCGGAAGCTAATTTTATAAAGCAAGAAGAAAAAATATCTAGTAGTAAAAAAGGAAGCTTAGTTCACTTGTGTTTACAAAGAATAGATGAAAGACAAGATTATAATATAGAAGATTTAAAAAAGTTGGTTCAAGGATTAGTCTTTAATGAAATAATAACAGAAAAAGAAGCAGAAAGTATAGATGTAAATATTTTATATAAGTATGTAAAATCAGAATTATTCGAAGAACTAAGGCAAGCTAAGAAAATCTATAAAGAACAGCCATTTTATATAAATGTACCTGTTAAAGAATTGTATAAAGATGTTGGAGACACACAAGAAAAAATATTGGTACAAGGTATAATAGATTTGTTTTTTATTAATAATAAAGACGAATTAGTATTAATAGATTATAAAACAGATTACATAGAAAAAGGAAAAGAAAGTGTAATAAAAGAAAGATATAAGGTACAATTAGAATTATACAAAAATGCACTGGAAAAATCTTTTAACAAAAAAGTAAGCAGAGCACAAATCTATTTAGCACAATTACGGAAGTTTGATATAAATTAAAGAAAGGGAGAAAACATAAAATGCGATTAGATAAGTTTTTAAAAGTTTCTAGAGTAATAAAAAGAAGAACAATAGCAAATGAAGCAGCAGATAATGGAAGAATAAGTGTAAATGGAAAAATAGCAAAACCAAGTTATGAAGTAAAAGTGGGAGATATTATAGAAATAAAATTTGGAGATAAAATATCTAAATTTGAAATTATTAAAATTCCAGAAAAACAAGTTTCTAATATGGAAGAAATAATAAAGATAATATAAGACAAGAACAATAGCGGGATAAAAAAAGTTGGTACTTAGTACCAACTTTTTAATAATAAATCATATAATCTATATCTGGAAAGATACAATCTTTTTCACAAATATCATTCAAAAAGTCTTCATCAATTTTATTATTAAAGATATCATTATATAGTTTAGTAAATCTTCCAATATGATCTTTTATTCTCTTTTTAGCATAATCAACCATTGTTCCATTAGTTATAATAAATAACCAATCACTACTTTGAGCTAAAAGTAATTCTCTTGCACATTGATTTAACGCTTTACGTACTAGTTCTTTTTTTTCATTAGGGAAAACATGGCATAGTTCTACCATTCTGTCTCCCGCAATATGCAAATGTCTGTGAACATAATCATTTGTATGGTTAAGCCATACTTCGCTATATCCATTAGCTCCCCAGCTAGATCTACATGGAGTAGAGACTTGCATTAATGGGTATTTATCTATATATTCACCAGGTGTAATTAATTTATAGCTACATTTATCGTAGTAGATTTTTTTAAATAAAATATATAACCAATTTGGACCTTCATACCACCAATGACCGAATAGCTCTGCATCATAAGGACATAAAATGATTGGTGGATTAGCCATAAGAGGCGCTAAATGAGAAATTTGTTTTTCTCTACTATCAAAAAAGTGTCCAGCTTGTTTCTCAACAGAATCTTCTGCCCATTGTAAATTATAATAATCTTTATTAGAATCTTTGCCAGTAATTCTATAATATTTTATTCCTGTATGAACTCTTGCACCATTACAAGCAATATATGGTTTTATATAATCATAAGGTGCATCATATCCAATATCCCTATAAAATTCTCTATAATTAAAATCGCCAGGATAACCATTAATAGAACTCCATACTTGTCTTGAAGATTCAATATCACGTCCGAAGGCTATTATTCCTCCTTCTGAAACTATTGGGGCAAAAGTACCGTAAATAGGAGTTGGATTTGCATATAAAATACCATGAGATTCAGTTATTATATATTCAATTCCAAACTCCTTTAAATATTTATCTGCTTCTGGAACATAGCCACATTCTGGAAGCCATATACCACGAGGCTTTTTACCAAAATATTTTTCATAAGTTTGTACACCCACAGCTATTTGAGCTTTAACAGTATTTTCATTTACATACAATATCGGAAAATAACCATGTGTAGCTCCACAAGTAATTATTTCTAATACACCAATATCTTGAAAATGTTTAAAGCCACTAATTAAATTACATTTATATATATCTTTAAAAATATGTAAATCACTAGAATATCTATCATAATAATAATGGGCTAATTTATTTAAATCTTTATTATCTTTAGTTCGTTCTATTTCTTTTTCAGCTAGTTCAATATGTGTATTTAAGTATTTTATATATCTTTCTTGTAATAATTTATTATCCAACATATTAAGAAGAGGGGGAGTAAGTGACATTGTAATTCTAAAATCAACTTTTTCCTCCTCTAATTTTTTAAAATTTGTAAGTAGTGGTATATATGTTTCTGAAATGGCCTCATATAGCCATTGTTCTTCTAAATAATCCTCGCTCTCTGGATGATGTATAAATGGTAGGTGTGCATGTAAAACAAAACTTACATATCCTTTTTCTTTTGACATAGTAATTAAACTCCTTTATGTTTTATTTAAAAATTGAAGAATTAGGTGTTCCATTAATCCTATCTTCATTAATTTCATTTTTATATATTTCTGAATACAAATTGTATATATTGTAAATAGTGCCAATTTTGTTCATAAAAGATAAAGAACCTATTTCTCTATTTTCAAAATGATTAGTTTTGGTGTTTTTTAAAAATACAGTTTTACTTAGGCTGTCAAATAAAATATGATCATTTGGTGCATCCATTTTATTTGAAGAAGTAATAGAAACATAATTATTATCATTAGAATTAATAAATTTTCTAATTAACTCTATAGAATATTTACAGTTACTATCATTTATATGTAAATACCAACTATTTGCATAATCATTAATCTCAACTTCAAAAGAGTAATTCATGGTTTCATTTCTAACAATAAGAAATGGTCTTGTATTATTTAAAAAATTTTCACCATAATTTTTCTTTAAATTTTGAACATCGGCATCAGAAATATCCCAATAAACGAATAAAACAGAGGGAGTTTGAGCCAAAACTTTTACAATAGTTTGATTATACCTAAATGGTAAATCATAATATTCTAAAGCAGTAACAGATTTTTTAGTTACAGTATTAGAAGCTTTTGTCTTTCTTGTTGTATTCTTTTTTGAAGTAGCTTTCTTAGTTACTTTTTTAGTAGTTTCTTTATTTTTAGAAGTCACTAATAATGCATCAGATTTTTTAATAGAATCTGACGTTGAGGCTGTTTTCTTCGTCTTAGGATTAGATCTCTTAGTGCTTTTTTTAGTACTTTTTATCTTTTTTACTTCATTATCAATTACTTTTTCTTTTGATTTATTTGCCATTTTTCCCTCCACATAACTAAGAACAATTTTACTTTATTATATACTATATCAAAACGAAAATAAATTCAAGAGAAAAATGAATAATTATTAAAAAAAAATTATCAAAAAATGTTTACATTTGTAAAAAAAATGTATACAATATTGATAATAAACAAAAGTAAAAAAGGAAGGGGAACCAATAATGAGAATTTTAATGTTGACATGGGAATATCCACCAAGAATTGTTGGCGGTATTGCTAGAGTTGTGCATGATCTATCTAAAAGATTAATTAAAGATGGACATGAGGTTACAGTTGTTACATATAAGGATGGAGATTTGCCAGACTATGAAAATGATAAAGGGGTTAATGTATATAGAGTAGAAAATTATATGATTAGACCTAATAATTTTATAGACTGGATATTACAATTAAACTTTAATATGGTTTCTAAAGTGGCAGAGATAATAAATAAAGAGGGAAAGTTTGATGTAATACATGCACATGACTGGCTAGTAGCGACTTCAGCAAAAACTATAAAACAGGCTTATGGTATTCCATTAGTTGCTACAATACATGCAACAGAGTCAGGAAGAAATTCAGGAATTCATGATGAAACTCAAAGATATATAAATGATACGGAATGGTTATTAACTTATGAAGCAACAGAAGTAATAGTAAACAGTAATTTTATGAAGGGACATATACAGGGATTATTTGGAATACCATTCGACAAAATAAATGTTATACCTAATGGAATTAATTTAACCAATTTTAACGGAGTAGAAAGAGATTATGAATTTAGAAGACAATATGCAATGGATAATGAAAAAATAATTCTTTATGTTGGTAGATTAGTATATGAAAAAGGTGTACAGCACCTAATATCAGCTATGCCTAAAATACTAAATGGTTATCATGATGCTAAATTAATAATAGCTGGAAAAGGTGGCATGTTAGATGAACTAAGAGCACAAGCAGATAGAATGGGACTTTCACAAAAGGTATATTTTACAGGCTATTTAAATTCAAAACAAGTTCAAAAAATATATAAATGTGCAGATGTAGCGGTATTCCCTAGTACTTATGAACCATTTGGAATTGTGGCACTAGAAGGAATGTTAGCTGGTGTCCCAACAGTAGTATCAGATGTTGGCGGACTAAATGAAATTGTAGATCATGGTGTTAATGGAATGAAAAGCTATGCGGGAAATCCAAATTCAATTGCAGATTCTGTATTAGCATTATTATATGATAAACAATTAGCAAGTAATGTGGCTAAGCAAGCAAAAATAAAAGTAAAAGAAAACTTTAACTGGACTAAAATTGCACAAGATACACATTACACTTACGAAAAAGCAATTTGCAAAACTGTAGCAGAAAGACAAAAAGAGCAAATTACTCAAGAAAATGCTAAAAAGGCAAGCAAAGCAAAAAATAATGAAACAGAAATTACAAAATTACTTAGCTTTAAAAAGAAACATGCTTATGCATAATGGAGGTTTTTTATGAATGTATATGATACAGCAAATAGATTAGCACAAGAAATTAGACAATCAGAAGAATATTTAAAATATAAAAAGAGAAAAGATGAAATATCACAAGATCCAGAACTAAAAAAAGAAGTTGAAGAATTTGAAAAGTTAAGATATGAAGTACAATTGCTAGAATATACTGGAGAAAAGAAAGATGAAGAGAAGAATAAAAAACTAGAAGAAATGTATAAAGTTTTGGTTGAAAATTCTATAATTAAAGAGTATTTTGATTTGGAAGTGAAATTTAATATAATGATAGCGGATGTGAACAAAATAATAGCAGAGTCTATAAAGGATGTTTTATAATTAAGTTTTTTAAAGTGTGGCAAGATATAAACCTTTATATCTTGCCAATTTTTAAAGTAAATATAGGAGTAAAAATGGAATACGTTAGTATAGTAGTAATAATATTATTTATAGTAGTAATAAAATTTGCATTAAATGTAAAACTAAAGGATATTAAAAAAATTAAAGAAATCGGGTTTAATAAAGAATTAAATGATATAACTAATAAGTTACCAGAAAATACGGAAATATGTAAAGATATTTTAAAAATGATTGATAACAATACAGTGAACATTAAAGAAGAAAAAAATATAAAATCTAGTCTTTACATTGTAGCTACAAATAGTATTATAATAGCAAATATAAAAGATACATTTACAAGAGTACAAACTATTGCGCATGAATGTTTACATTCAGTACAAAATAAAAGGACTTTAATGTTTAATTTTATTTTCTCAAATATTTATTTAATATATTTTGTACTTATAACTGTATTGACTATTTTTAAAATAGTTAATAATCCATTAGTACATATTTTTATTTTAATTTTTATAAGCTTTATATATTATATGGTAAGAAGTTATCTAGAAATTGATGCAATGACTAAAGCTAAATATTTAGCAAAAGAATATATAGAAAGTAAAAATATAATAAAACAAGAAGAGATAGATAAAATTTTGAATGGTTATACTAATTTAAATGAATTAGGAATAAAATTTACATGTTTTATGCTTGCTTTTAACTCAATGATAAAATTGTTAATTTACTGCATTGTAGCAGTGGTTATATATTAAAATAAAGATAAAACCAAAGGAGAAGTGAATAATATGAAAGAATTAAAAATACGAAAAGAAAAAGGAGTAACTTTATTATCTTTAGTTGCATTAATAGCAGTTTTACTTATTCTAGCAGTAACAACAATTACACTTGTATTAGACAAACAAGGAATACTTGTTAAGGCACAAGAATCAAAATTAGAATCAAGAGCTGCAACAGTAAACGATAATGTCGAAATATGGAAAGGAGAAGTGCAATTAAATGAATATTCTGGAGTAGGAGCAAGAACAGAAGATCAAATGTTGAGTGATTTAATAGATAATAAATTAGTATATGAAAATGAAATAAATAGAGATGATAAAACAATTACAATAGGAGAAAAAGTAATTAGTTATAAAATCCCATAAAGATTTAACTAACAATTTTTATTTTTAGCTTGACAATTATATAAAATAGAGTATATAATAGTTAACATAGTTATATAAAAAAACGAAAATAAGGAAAAGTAAAATAAAGGTTGTTTACAGAGAGGATTAGTTAATAGCTGAAAGCTAGTCTAAATAAACATATTTGAAAAACCACCTTATTGTTTCTAGTTATAAAAAGCTAGACGTTTAGCTTGCGTTAAAAGTATAAATTAAGGAAAATTAAGGATGGAACCGTGTATATATAAGCACTCCTAGCATGTTTATGTTAGGAGTGCTTTTTTTAATAAAAAATTCTCGAGGTTTTTATTAAGTAAATATATGCATATTTGAGTTTTAATTCTTATTATTAAAAAGAAGGGAGATATATTATGATTAATATTGAATTAAAAGATGGTTCAAAAATTCAAGTTGAAGAAGGACTATCTATTTTAGAAATTGCTAAAAAAATAAGTGAAGGATTAGCAAGAAAAGCAATGGTAGGAGTTATTGATGGTGAGGTAAAAGACTTAAGAGAAAAAATTAATAAAGATTGTAAATTAGAAATAAAAACTTTTGATGATTTAGAAGGTAAAAAAGCATATTGGCATACATCTTCTCATATTATGGCACAAGCTATAAAAAGATTATATCCAAATACAAAATTGACAATAGGTCCTTCTATAGATAATGGATTTTATTATGATTTTGATGTGAAAAAACCATTCTCAGAAGAAGATCTTCAAAAGATAGAAGAAGAAATGAAAAAAATAGTTAAAGAAGACCTAAAATTAGAAAAATATACACTTCCAAGAGAAGAAGCTATAAAATTTATGAAAGAAAAGGAAGAACCATATAAAGTAGAACTTATAGAGGAATTACCAGAAGGCGAAGAAATTTCATTCTACAAACAAGGTGAATTTACTGATCTTTGTGCAGGACCTCATGTTGGTAGTACAGGAGAAATAAAAGCTATAAAATTATTAAGTTCATCTGCTTCATACTGGAGAGGCGATGAAACAAAACAAACATTACAAAGAATTTATGGTATTTCATTCCCAAAAGCTAGCATGCTAGAAGATTATCTAAATATGCTTGAGGAAGCTAAAAAAAGAGATCATAAAAAATTAGGAAAAGAGCTAGAATTATTTATGATAGCAAAAGAAGGACCTGGTTTTCCATTCTTTTTACCAAAAGGTATGGCATTAAGAAATGTATTAGAAGATTTTTGGAGAAAAAAACATGTATTAAATGATTATATAGAAGTAAAAACACCATTAGTCTTAAATGAAGAATTATGGCATAGATCAGGACATTGGGATCATTATAAAGATAATATGTATACTACAAAAATAGATGAAATGGATTATGCGCTAAAACCAATGAACTGTCCAGGTGGAATGTTAGTATATAAAAGTAAAATGCGTTCTTATAGGGATTTACCAATAAGAATGGGAGAATTAGGTATGGTTCATAGACATGAGAAATCTGGAGAATTAAATGGACTATTTAGAGTTAGATGTTTTACACAGGACGATGCTCATATATTCTGTTTACCAGAACAAATTGAATCAGAAATTATTAGTTTAATACATTTAATTAATGAAGTATATAGTATTTTTGGATTTACTTATACTGTTGAACTTTCTACAAGACCTGAAGACTCAATGGGTTCAGATGAAGCATGGGAATTAGCAGAATCGTCTCTAAGAAAAGCACTTGAAGATGAAAATATGGAATATAAGATAAATGAAGGAGATGGAGCATTCTATGGACCTAAGATTGACTTCCATATAAAAGATTGTTTAGGAAGAGAATGGCAATGTGGAACTATACAACTAGATTTCCAAATGCCAGAAAGATTTGATTTAACTTATATTGGTGAAGATGGAGAAAAACATAGACCAGTAATGCTTCATAGAGTTATATTTGGAAGTATAGAAAGATTTATAGGAATATTAATTGAACATTATGCAGGTGCTTTCCCAACATGGCTTGCACCAGTTCAAGTAAAAATATTACCTATTGCAGATGCACATATAGATTATGCTGAAAAATTAAAAGAAAAATTCCAAAACAAAGGAATTAGAGTAGAAGTAGATCCAAGACAAGAAAAAATAGGATATAAAATTCGTGAAGCTCAACTACAAAAAGTACCATATATGCTTGTTATAGGTGATAAAGAAGTAGAAGCAAACAAAGTAGGAGTTCGTTCAAGAACTGATGGAGATATTGGCCAAATGGATATTGATGAATTTATATCTAAAATTGAAGAAGAAGTAAAAAATTATAAATAAAATTGTAGAGTTTGTAGAGGATTAAGCTCCTTTTACAAACTCTATTTAAATTTGATACATGAATTCCTTGTATGGATATAGAAATTATGATATACTTATTAAATGTATGGGATATATTAGAATTTAATATGCACTTGAGGAAGGAATGAGATATAAATGAGAAAAAAAACAAAGGACAATCTAAAAGAAATAGATGAAAAATTAAAATATATAGGATTAGATTTAAACAATATACCAGAATTTTTATATAATTATGAACCTCTAAAATATAAACCACCAAGAGGATATAATGTTTCTGAGTATATAGTGTATAAATATATTAATATTTCTGATATTCAAATACTGATCACTCCAACTGATAGATTAGAAGATGTAACAAAAAAATATGATTTGGCTTCACCTTTATTTACATATTTTGAACAAAAAGATGAAGAAGATATAGAAAAGTATAATACTTTTTTAAATATGATAAAAGTACTTAGTTTAGAAAAATTAAAAGAAGTAGAGAAAGAGCAAGAAATATTAAATAAAAAAATTCCATATCAATTAATCTATAAAAATAATTATATATGGCAAATATATTATTCAGATATAACTAATAAATATTTTATGCTAGCTTCAACGAAAGAAATGAACAATACAGGACTATTTTATTTGTTAAAAAAACAAATTGAAAATAGAAACAGCAGAAAAAAAGAATACATTTATGCCCCAATAAGTTATGCAGAATATTCAGGACAATATTTAAGTAAATCACAAATATCAGATCTAGAAAATTATTTATGGTATTTTACAAAAGATTGGCCAAAGATTTACGAACTTTACGATAAAAAAGGTGGTCTAAAATTAAAAATAATAGGTTATACAAATGTATATGAAAAAGTAAAAAGTATTTATTCACTTGAATTTAAAAATAGGGAAAATGCATTAGAATTTTATAAATTATTGAAAGCATTATTTATATTATCTACTGGATTGCCAGAAGATTATAATTTTTCAACTAAAATAAGTGACAAAGGTTTAATTGAGTTCTATTTTGGAGAAAAAAAGATAGAATATTTGAATTTATCAAAGTTTATAAATGAACAAGTATTTAATAAACATGATGAAATAAATAAAAGAAAAATAGATTTAGTGGAATTAAAAAATAAGATTAAAGATCTTAAAGAAACATCAGAAAAACAAACAGAGGAATACTTATTAAAGCAAAAGCAGATTGCTACT
Source organism: uncultured Clostridia bacterium (assembly GCA_944390395.1). GTDB lineage: Bacteria > Bacillota > Clostridia > TANB77 > CAG-508 > CAG-273. The sequence goes on from CALXPY010000006.1 coordinate 15,328, forward strand.
TTTTTAGAATGTAAAAAAACTTTTTTAGGAAAACTTAAATATTATTTTGGAAGTAGAAAATCTAAAAATAAGCCAGAAGTATTTAAGGTGAAACCAAAAGAAGAAAAAAAGGAAGAAAAAATAGAGAAAGAAGAAGAACAAATTGTAAAAAAAGAACAATATACAATAGAAGATTTAATAGAAATTTGTGGTAAATTAGATAAGGAAAATCAAGAAATAAAAAATTTAAAACTTGATATTAAGGCATTAGAACTTAAAGTTGTAAATATGAAGAGCAAAATAAAAAATGCTAATATATATATAAATGAAATAGAAATGCATAAGAGAAGTATTTTTGAATTTTGGAAATTTAGTAATAAAGATGAGCTACCAAGTCTAAATGAAGGAGAAGAAGAGGAAGAGAAACATAAAGAAAAAATAGGAAAGACATTTTCGTTTGAAGAAGATATAGAAGATCTTGGGCAAAAAATGGATGAAATTCAAAGAAGAAAATTATCAAAAAATGAAACTGATGCTATTTTCTCTGCAAAGCAAGTTCTAGAAACTATAAAAGTTTTAAATGAAAAAAATAGCAATGATCTAAGCAAAGAAGATTTAGCAATTATAGAAAAACAATTTAATAAATTAGAACATGATTACGAAAATAATATTGAAGTAATTAATGTAAAAGATTTTGATATATTTGGGGGAATGTCTGAAGATAAAACAAAAATTAAAGAAATTAACAATAAAAAACATAGAGAAGTAGAAAAAGATAAATATAAGATTTTAAATATTACTCCTAACACAGAATTGAGTATTTACATTGATAATTTAAGAAATTACATAAATTTAATTAAAGAATCATTACAAAAAATTTCTACGCCTATAGAAATTCCAGTATATCTAGTCGAAAATAAGGAAATTGATTTAAAGGGAATTGATATATTTAATATTAATCCAAAAGATGAAATATATAGTAAAATAAAACAAAATGAAGGAACAAAAAATGTATTTTTATATAAAATAAATATGAAAGAAAATTCTTCAATGATATTTTTTACTAATATAATGTTTTACGATAACTTTAATAAAACTTTACCAATGGGAATGGATTTGAGCAGTAATGTTTTATTAGATTTGAGCAAGTTTGAGTTAAATGCAAATACAGAAGGAGCATTTAATGTAAATTATCTAGAAGATGAATTTACTAATAAGGTAATTAAAGTTAATTATAATGAATATGAAATAAATGAGATTACAAAAGAATAAAAACGTATAAGTTTGACTTAATCTATTAATTGATGATATAATTATAGTGTAAAAACCTAATTAAAGGGGCGGAAGAAAATGCTAAAAGAGATTATAAAGTATGGAATCCTTATAATGGTGCTCATTGGCATTTTTGGACTAATGCCAATCCTAAAATTAATAATTTGGATAGGAATTGCATATTTAGGATTTTCACTCATTGAGCGGATCTTTAGAGACTGGTAAAGAGGTAGTTTTAAACTACCTCTTTATTTTTAGTTCATCTTACTATTTCTTCAAACTTTATAATCATTTTGTTCTCTATATGCTCCTGAACCAATTTGCACCATTTTACTGACGTTAATAAAATGGTCTAATATACTAATATCGCTCAATAATATCATCTCCATTCAACAACATTTTATTTTTGTATCTCAAACATTATTATAAAACAAACGTTCGCAAAAGTCAATTAGATTTTTCTATTTATTTTAATTTTGCAATAAAAAAATCAACCATTTTACTGATTGATTTTTGTATTATTCTATTCTATTAATTCGAACAAATTCGTTCTTGGTACCGATGGTGGGACTCGAACCCACATGGTTTCCCGCCAGATTTTGAGTCTGGTGCGTCTGCCAGTTCCGCCACATCGGCGTATTTAAGTACATCTAATATAATAGCAAAAAAATATAAAAATATCAATAGATTTATAATAAAAAATATGAATTTTTTGTGAATTGTATTGACATATGACACAGTGTCACATATAATAATATGACAGTGTGTCATTTTAATATATGAAAGAAGGTGATTAATTGCCAACGGAAACTTTTGAAAATCTATCAGAAGAAAAAAAATTAAAAATTATTGAGGCTGCTAAAAAAGAATTTTCTAGAGTACAGTTTGAAGATACTTCTATAAAAAATATTGTTAAAGAAGCAGGAATTGCAAGAGGTAGTTTTTATCAATATTTTAATAGTAAAAGAGATTTGTTAGAATATATCATATACGAAAATAAACAAAGACTGGAGAAATTTATAAAAAAGACATTGAAAGATACAAATGGTGATATATTTGATGCGTACATAAAAATGTTTGATTATATTTTGAATGAAATCTTTAATGAGGAAAATAAAGAACTGTACAAAAGAATAATAGAAAGTTTAAAAGTAGAAGAGGAAAATTTTTTATTACCACAACTGGATAAAAAAGAAATTAATGGTCCGTTTAAAAATGAAGAAATAGTTAATTTAATTAATAAGGATCTTCTGAACATAGAAAAACAAGAAGATTTGGATAGAATTATAAAGGTTCTATTCCTTATAACTAGAAGTGGAATTATACTAGCTTTAAAAAATAATGATACAAAAAAAGCAAAAAGCGAATATATTAAAATGATCGATTATATTAAATATGGTGCTTTGAAAAGAAAGAGGGAGGAAATAAAGTGATACGAGTATTAGCAAATTTGAGAAAATCATGGATATCAGTTATTACAATAATAATACTTTTATGTATTCAAGCTGTAGCTGATTTAAGTTTACCAGATTATACTTCAAAAATAGTAAATATAGGTATTCAACAAGGAGGAATCGAAAATTCATCTCCAGAAGTAATTAGAAAAAGTAGTATGGACGATGTACTATTATTTACAGAAGATGATGAAAAAATACTAGATTCTTATACTTTAATTTCAAAAGAAAATTTAGATGAAAAAGATTATGAAAAATATTTAAAAAAATATCCAGAACTAGAACATCAAGAATTATACATACTTAACAAATTGGATGAAGAAGATCAAGATGAGTTGAATGATATTATAGCTAAGCCACTTATGATAGCATATAACTTAAGCTATGGAGAAACAGAACAAACTATAAAAAGTAAAATATTAGAAAATATTCCAGAGGAATATAAATCACAATTAGAAGATAAAACAGCTTTAGAAATATTGAAAAGTAGTGGAGAAGAAATTGATTCTGAATTATTAAAAGATGCAGAAGAACGAATTTCTACATTACCAGAAAGTATGTTGACACAAGCAGCTGTTACTGCAGTAAAAGAAGAATATAAACAAGTTGGCATAAATTTAGATTACTATCAAAATAATTATATTGTATTAACAGGACTTCAAATGTTAGGAGTAGCATTTATTAGTGTTATAACAGCAGTATTAATTATGCTATTATCTTCTAGAGTAGCTGCTAAATTAGGTAGAACCTTAAGAGATAAGGTATTTAAAAAAGTTCTTAACTTTTCAACAGGAGAATTTAAACAATTTTCAACTGCATCATTAATTACACGTAGTACTAATGATGTTCAGCAAATACAAATGTTAATTACAATACTATTTAGGGTTGTAATTTACGCTCCTATTATGGGAATTGGTGGTTTCTTAAAAGTATTAACTACAAGTAACAATACTATGTCATGGATTATAGGTGTAGCAATATTTGGAGTTTTATTCGTTGTAATGAACCTATTTATAATTGCAATGCCTAAATTTAAGAAATTACAAAATTTAATTGATAAATTAAACTTAGTATCACGTGAAATCTTAACAGGATTACCAGTTATACGTGCATTCAATAAAGAAAAGGCAGAAGAATCAAGATTTGAAAAAGCTAATAAAGATTTAATGAAAACAAATATCTTTGTAAATAGAGCTATGAGTTTAATGATGCCTACACTAATGTTAATTATGAATGGAGTTACATTATTAATTATTTGGGTAGGTGGAAAAAATGTTGATACTGGAATTATGCAAGTCGGAGACATGATGGCATTTATGCAATATACAATGCAAGTTATAATGTCATTCTTGATGATTTCTATGGTTTCAATAATGCTTCCAAGAGCAAGCGTTTCAGCTAAACGTATAAATGAAGTTTTAGATACAAAATTAAGTATAAATGATCCAAAAAATCCTAAAGAATTTGATGAAAGCAAAAAAGGTTTAGTAGAATTTAAAAATGTTAGTTTCAAATATCCAGATGCAGATGAATATATGTTAACTAATATTAACTTTACAGCAAAACCTGGAGAAACAACTGCCATTATAGGAAGTACGGGAAGTGGTAAATCAACCGTAATAAACTTAATACCTCGTTTATATGATGTATCTGAGGGAGAATTATTAGTAGATGGTGTTAACGTAAAAGATGTAAAACAAAAAGAATTAAGAGAAAGAATTGGATTTGTACCTCAAAAAGGTGTGCTTTTCTCTGGAACTATTGAAACAAATATAAAATATAGCAATGAAAATATGAGCGATGAAAAAATGGTAGAAGCTGCTCAAATTGCACAAGCAGAAGAATTTATAGAGCAAAAAAGTGATAAATACAATTCAGAAATTGCTCAAGGAGGAAATAACGTTTCTGGAGGACAAAAACAACGTTTATCAATTGCAAGAGCTATTGCTAAAGATCCAGAAATTCTTATATTTGATGATAGTTTTTCAGCATTGGATTATAAAACAGATGTAACACTAAGAACAGAACTTGCAAAAAGAACAGAAAATAAAACAGTAATAATTGTAGCACAAAGAATTAATACTATATTACATGCAGAACAAATTATCGTTTTAGATGATGGAAAAATTGTAGGAAAAGGTACACACGAAGAACTTATGAAAAATTGCGAAATTTATCAACAAATCGCACTATCACAACTTTCAAAGGAGGAATTAGATAATGGAAAAGAATAATGTAAAGCCTCCAATGGGACCTCGGAGGAAGAGGTGGAGTAGGAGCAGTAGAAAAAGCTAAAGATTTTAAAGGAACAACTAAAAAATTAATTAAAAATTATTTGGCAAAATATAAAATTCCTCTAATTATTGTAATGATATTTGCTGTAGGAAGTACTATATTTACAATAGTTGGACCTAAAATACTTGGTAATGCAACAACAGAAATTTTTAATGGTCTAATAAGCAAATTATCAGGCGGAACTGGAATTGATTTTGGAAAAATTGCAGGAATTTTAATAACATTACTTATATTATATTTAGTTAGTGCATTGTTTTCAATTATACAAGGATTTACAATGACTGGAGTTGCACAAAAACTAACATACAATATTAGAAATGATATCGTTAAGAAAATTAATAAATTACCAATGAATTACTTTGATAAAAGAACAAATGGTGAAGTATTATCTGTTATTACAAACGATATTGATACTTTATCACAAAACTTAAACCAAAGTATTACACAAATTATAACTGCAATATGTACTATAGTAGGTATATTAATTATGATGTTATCTATAAGTGTTACAATGACTATAGTATCATTAATAATTTTACCTTTATCAGCTGTAATAGTTAGATTTATTGTAAAAAAATCACAAAAATACTTTAAAAAGCAACAAGACTTTTTAGGGCATGTAAATGGTCAAGTAGAAGAAGTATATGGTGGGCATAATATAGTTAAAGTTTTTAACGGTGAAGAAAAAGCAGTTGAAACATTTGAAAAAATGAACAAAGAATTATATCATTCAGCATGGAGATCTCAATTCTTATCTGGATTAATGCATCCGGTAATGAATTTTATTGGAAATATAGGATATGTAGGAGTTGCAATATTAGGAGGGTATCTAGCAGTACAAGGTAGAATTACAGTAGGTAATATTCAATCTTTTATCCAATACAATAGACAATTTGTTCAACCAATAAATCAAATTGCGCAAATTTCAGGAACATTACAATCAATGGTTGCTGCAGCAGAAAGAGTATTTGAGTTCTTAGAAGAGGAAGAAGAAGTAAAATCAATAGAAAATCCTGTAAGCACTGAAGGAATAAAAGGCAATGTTACTTTCGATCATGTTAAATTTGGATATAATCCAGATAAAATGATTATAAAAGATTTTAATGCAGAAATACATGATGGTCAAAAAATAGCAATTGTAGGTCCTACAGGAGCAGGAAAAACAACAATGGTTAAATTGCTAATGAGATTCTATGATGTAAATAGTGGAAGAATATTAATAGACGGACATAATGTAAAAGATTTTGATAGAGGAGAAATGCGTAGACTATTTGGAATGGTTTTACAAGATACATGGTTGTTTAGTGGAACTATAAAAGATAACATCAGATATGGAAAGCCAGAAGCAACAGATGGAGAAGTAGTAGAAGCAGCACAAGCAGCACATGTTCACCATTTTATAAAAACTTTACCTAATGGGTATGATATGGTATTAAATGAGGAATCAAGTAATATTTCTCAAGGACAAAAACAATTACTTACAATTGCAAGAGTAATTTTAACAGATCCAAAAATATTAATATTAGATGAAGCTACAAGTTCTATTGATACTAGAACAGAGCAACAAATACAATCTGCTATGGATAACTTAATGAAAGGTAGAACAAGTTTTATTATTGCACACAGATTATCAACAATAAAAAATGCGGATTTAATACTTGTAATGAATAATGGAGACATAGTAGAACAAGGAACACATGAAGAACTACTAGAAAAGAATGGATTCTATGCTAGTTTATATAATTCACAATTCCAAGAAGCAGAGGAATAATAAAAATTAAAGATTTTATTAAGATATTAAATTAATATTGTATTTTCTCCCCTTTATGTATATAATACTAATGTTACAAAAAGGGGAGAATTTTTATGGAATATAGTATAACAATATATTTTGCATTATTTATTATATATGCAGTAGCTGGCTGGATAATGGAAGTAATAACTAAATTGATTTTCGAAAGAAAGTTGGGAGATAGAGGATTTTTAATAGGACCTTATTGTCCTATATATGGGTGTGGAGCAATTCTTATAACTTTATTACTAACTAGATTTTATTCACAACCTGTTTTATTATTTGTTATGGCAATACTTGTATGTGGTATATTAGAATATTTTACTAGTTATATAATGGAAAAAATATTTAATGCCAGATGGTGGGATTATAGTAATAGCAAATTTAATATAAATGGAAGAGTTTGTTTAGAAACTATAATACCATTTGGAATATTAGGATTAGTAATTATATATGTCACAAACCCTATTTTATTAAATTTTTTACAGAATTTAAATCAAGATTTTCTTAATATAATAGTTACAGTAATAGGAGTAGTATTTATTTTAGATGTTATAGTATCATTTAAAATTATATCTAAAGTAAGAGTAGCTGCTAGAAATATTAGTAAAGAAAATGTAAAAGATAATACAGAAGAAATAACCGCAAAAGTAAAAGAGGTATTAAGAAGTGGATCATTCTTAAGTAGAAGACTTATAAATGCATTCCCTGATTTAAAAACAAGACTTAAGGAAAAGAAAGATGAAATAATGGAGAAAACACAGGAAGTGACTAAAGAAATAAAAAATGGTATAAATCAGAAAAAAGAAGATGTAAAAAAAGGCTTTGAAAAAGGAATAAAAAAAGTTAAAAACAAAAAATTTGAAGATTAAAAATGTAGTTAATGAGTTGATATATTATCATGGAGGATTAAATACAATGAGTGTGGGACTAGTATTAGAAGGCGGAGCAATGAGAGGCTTGTATACTTCAGGGGTATTAGACGTTTTTTTGGATAATGATATAAAAGTAGAAGATGTATTTAAACAAATGGAAGTCCTAAGAGCTACATCTGCAATGCCATTAGTTTCAAAGATGGTAGAATTAGGAGATAAAAAATATTTAGATGGAGGAATTTCAGATAGTATTCCAATAGAGAAATGTAAACAATTAGGTTATTATAAAATAATAGTTGTATTAACTAGACCTATAGATTATAGAAAAAATAAATCAAATTCATTATTGGTAAAATTGAAATATAAAAATTATCCTAACTTAGTAAACACTATTATTAATAGATATGATAATTATAATAAAACAGTAGAAAAAATTATAGATATGGAAAAAAGAAAAGAAATATTTGTAATAAGACCATCTAAACGAATAAAAATAAAGAGAATTGAAAAAAATATAAATATATTACAACAAATGTATGATTTAGGAATAGATGACTGTAAAAAATGTTTACCGGATTTAAAAAAATATTTAAATATAAAATAAAGATCTATAAACTATTGACTTAGAGCTGAATATAAGTAGTATAAAATCAATATAAAATAAGGTAGATATATGACAATAGCAGAAGTAAGTAAAAAATACAATTTAACACCAGATACAATAAGATATTATGAAAAAATAGGTTTATTACCTGCAGTACCTCGTAAAGAAAACGGAATAAGAGATTTTAATGAAGAAATTTTATAATGTTTAAACTTTAAACTATTATTACATAAACATACAATAAAAAGTGGAAGGAGCCAATATTTTGTTATTAGAAATAATATTAGTAATAATAGGGTTTGTTTTATTAATTAAAGGTGCAGATTTGTTAGTTAAAGCAGCTACAAGTATTGCTAAAAGGTTTGGTCTATCAGAAATGCTTATAGGCTTAACAATTGTTGCACTTGGAACGTCACTTCCAGAAGTATTTATAACAATTACATCGGCAATAGATGGACATTCAGATTTAATAATTGGCAATGCTATTGGTAGTTGTATATGTAATTTTTTATTTGTTATTGGAATTACAACTTTAATTAGACCATTAAAATTTGATAAAAGGATAGTAAAAAGACATTTACCTATTGGTATCGCAGCTATGATTTTACTTCTATTTTTAGGTAATACGGATAAATTAGGAGAGGTGCAAACTATTACTAGATGGCAAGGTGTAGTATTACTATTATGTACAGTAGCATATATTATATATACAATTTATGAAGAAAAGAAAATTAATAATAAAAAAATAGATGAAGAAATAATAAAAGATGTTAAATCTAAAGAAAATTATCCAACAATTACAATTATAATTTACTTGATTTTAGGAATATTAGGTTTAAAATTCGGATCAGATTTTGTAGTAGATAATTCTGTACTAATAGCATCAGCATTGGGGTTATCAGAAAGATTTATAGGTATGACTATAGTTGCAGTTGGAACTGCATTGCCTGAAATTATAACTGGAATAATAGCCGCTAGAAAAGATGAAACAGATTTACTATTAGGAAATATATCAGGCTCTAATGTTTTAAATTTATGTTTATTAATAGGTTTAGGTGCTGTAATAAATCCTTTAACTTTTACAACTGATTTTAATAGTAGTATTATAATTTTAATATTTGTAACCATATATTTGCAATTTATAGCTACGGTAAATAAAAATAATGAACTAGATAGAAACAAAGGAATTTTATTAATAATAGTTTATATAATTTATATAATAAGTATGGTGTAAACAGAAGAAAAGTAGGGCAAGCATGGAATAGTGGAAAAAAGTTTATGCAATAAATGAAGTAGAAAAAGAGCTAAAATAATTAATGGTATAAAGGAATGAGTTCCCTTAATTTATGGAACTCATTCCTTTATGTTATCTAATAGGAAATTTGAAATAAAGTTAATATTGTATTTTATGTTAAATAAAATTTTTTAAAGAGATATATTGACATATTGTTATAAAGTGTTATAATAAGAGCATAACAGGCAATAACAGTAAGGAGGAAAGTATGAATATAATAATAAGTAATAATAGTAGTATACCAATTTACGAACAGATAGAAACAGCTATAAAACAAGCTATATTTTCCAACGAATTGAAAGAAGAAGACATTTTGCCATCTGTAAGAAGTTTAGCAAATGATTTAAAAATAAGTTTTTTAACAGTTAAAAAAGCTTATGATGAACTGGAACAAGCAGGTTTTATAAAAACAGTACAGGGAAAAGGAAGTTTTGTAGCTCCAAAAAATTTAGAATTAATAAAAGAAGAAAAACTGAAAGAAATTCAAGACTATATAGAAAAGATTTACAATATATCAAAAGTTTCCAACATCTCTGAAGATGAAATAAAACAATTATTTAAAATGATATTTGAGGAGGATTTATAATATGGAAAATAATATTGAATTGCAAAATGTTTCAAAAAAATATAAAGATTTTGAATTAAAAAATATTAGCTTTAATGTACCAAAAGGTTGTATTGTAGGCTTAATTGGAGAAAATGGAGCTGGAAAAACAACAACTATAAAATCTATATTAAACATTTCAAAATCTTATGGAACTATTAAAATATTTGGAGAAGATATTAAATTAAATGAAAAAAAGATTAAAGAAGATATTGGTGTAGTATTAGATGATAGTTTTCTGTCTGAATATTTAACAGCAAAACAAATAAATTCTATTATGAAAGATATATATAAGACATGGGAAGAAACTAAATTTATTGGATTATTAAAGCAATTTAATTTACCAATAGATAAATTAATTAAAGAATTTTCGAGTGGTATGAAAATGAAATTAAAAATTGCAACAGCAATATCACATAATCCAAAAATCTTAATATTAGATGAACCAACTAGCGGTTTGGATCCAGTTGTAAGAAGTGAAATTTTAGAAATATTTAGAAAATATATACAAGAAGACGAAGAAAGATCAATATTATTATCAACCCATATTACAACAGACTTAGAACATATATCAGATTATATAGTCTTTATAGAAAAAGGGGAAATAGTATTTAATTTACCAACAGATGAACTGTTAGAAAATTATGGAATAATAAAATGTAGTAAAGAAGATTTTCTAAAACTAAATGAAGAAGATTATATAAAATATAAAAAAGAAAAATATCAATATGAAGTATTAATAAACAATAAAAATCTTATAATGAAAAAATACAATACAATAACAATTGATAAACCTTCTATTGAAGAAATAATGTTGTTATATATTAAAGGTGAAAAATAGTTATTTATATTTTATTATCAATTAGAAAAGGAGTATAAAAAAATGATAAAAGGATTATTAAAAAAGGATTTATATAATTTAGCAAGTTATAAAGCTTCTCTGATTATAACTGTTATTTTTTGTGGAATTGCAATAATAGGAACAGAAGCTGTTAATTATGGACCGATTATAATATGCACAATAATTGGAATGATTTCTCTTTCTACTTTTAATTATGATGAGATTGCAAAATCAAATAAATATATCTTAACTTTACCAACAAATAAAAAAGAAATAATAAAATCAAAATATATTTTAGCGATAGTTTCTACAATAGTAGGTGGAATATTAGGGTTATTATTAACAATAATAGTTACAATGGCAATGAATTATATGAGACCAGAAAATATTATAAATATAGACTATGAAAGTTTAATTACTACTACAATAGGAGGAATGTGGGGAATTTGTTTAATACAATCAATACAAATACCTAGCATATATAAATGGGGAGCAGAAAAAGGAAGAATTCAAATGTTTGTTTTGCTGTTTGTAATTATTGTAGCAATTGCAGGAATAGGATATTTAATTATGAATGCGAACTTTAATATTGATGTGGATTCAATAGTAAAATTTATGAATAAATTTGGATTGATATTATTGACATTATTTATGGTCATTATGTATTATATATCTTATAAAATATCTTGTAAGATATATATAAATAAAGAAGAATAGTATACTTAAAGAGAATGAAAGGGGAAAAGATATGATTGAAATAAAAAATGTTTCAAAATCTTATGTTAAAGGAAAAAAATCAGTAGATAGTTTAAATTTAGAAGTAAAAAATGGAGAGATATTTGGGTTTTTAGGGCCTAATGGTGCAGGAAAAACAACGACCATTAGAATGATAACTGGAATACTAAATATAGACGAAGGAGATATTATAATAGATGGTAAGAGCATAAAAAGTGAGCCTTTAGAAGCTAAAAGAAACTTTGGATTTGTACCAGATAATCCAGATATGTTCTTAAAATTAAAGGGTATAGAATACTTAACTTTTATGGCAGATGTATATGATATACCACAAGATGAAAGAAAAGAAAAAATAGAGGATTTAACAAAAAGATTTGAAATTTATAATGAATTAAATAATCAAATTCAAAGTTATTCACATGGTATGAGACAAAAGATTGTTATATGTGGTGCATTACTTTCAGAGCCTAAAAACTGGATATTGGATGAACCAATGACAGGTCTAGATCCTAAATCTTCTTTCGATTTAAAAGAAATGATGAGACAACATGCAAGGTCAGGTAAAACAGTATTCTTTTCTACGCATGTATTAGAAGTAGCAGAAAAATTATGTGATAGAGTAGGAATAATTAATAAAGGTAAATTAGTATTTGTGGGCACATTTGATGAGATGAAACAAAAATTCAAAGAAAATGCGTCTTTGGAAGAATTATTCTTAGAAATTACAGAAGAAAACGAAAAATAATATTAGAAAAGGAGAAAGAGTATGAGTAAAGTAATAGAATTAACAAAAATATTTCTTAAAAACTCCTTTTCTGATATGGATTTAAGAATGGGAGTTTCTACAAAATCTAAAGGAAAATATTTATTATATGCAATATTATTTTTATATTTAACAGGTATAATAATATTTTTAGGCTATAGTATTCTTGAAGGATTGATAGCAATACATCAAGAAACAATTTTTGTTGGAATGATTTTGTTTATAATATTAGGTTTAGCAATAGTACAAACTATATTTTCAAGTATTAATATATTATATTTTACAAAAGATAGTGAGTATTTATTACCATTACCACTTAAACCTTATCAAATAATACTTGCAAGAACATTAGTTATGCTACTAGCAGAATATATAGTTATATTCTTATTAGGCTTAGTACCACTTACAATGTATGGAATATTAACAGGAGCAGGTGTTGCTTATTATATAACAATGATATTATCAGTAATTTTGTTACCAATATTACCAGTATTAATAATTAGTACAATAGTAATGTTTATAATGAGTTTTGCACGATTAACTAAAAATAGAAACAGATTTCAATTAATAGCATCAATATTACTTCTAATTATAGTAATAGGAATAGCTTTATCAACTAGTGGAATGCAGAATGATATTTCAGGTGAAGAGCTAGCGCAAATGTTAGTTCAAGCTAATGGAATGATAGAATTAATAAAAGGATATTTCCCAACACTTGACTTTTTAATGGAAGCTTTAACAACTAGTTCTATAACTACTATTGTAGTAGAAATTCTAAAGACTGTATTAATTACAATATTAGGCTTTATTATATATATGTTTATCTCACAAAAAATTTATTTTAAAGGTTTAATAGGTAATTTGTTTGGCGGAGGAAGCAAGAAAAATACTAAAAAGATAGAACAAAAAGATTACAAGAATAGTAAATTATATAAAAGTTATATAGGAAAAGAATTTAAAATACTAATACGAAATCCTGTGTTTTTAATGCAATGTTTATTACCTGCAGTTTTAATACCAATTATAATGGTTGCAGTAGTTGTTGCAGGATTTAATAGTGAAAATATGAAAATAAATGAAATATCTCAAATGTTTGGATCTATTCAAACTAATTCATTTATAGTAGTTTGTATAATATTAGGAATTATACAATTCTTTGCAATGTTTATATATATTTCAATAACAGCAATTTCAAGAGATGGCGAAAATGCAGTTTTTATGAAATACATACCAGTTTCTTTATATAAGCAATATATTTATAAGATAATTCCTAATATAATAATGAATATAGTAACAATAATAATTTCATTAGGAATAGCACAATATATTTTACACTTACCTATAATAACACTTGTTTTATTATTTATAGTAGCAACTATAATGGGAGTATTACAAAGTATATTAATGCTTATAATTGATTTAAAAAGACCAAAGTTAAATTGGAATTCAGAATATGCAGTAGCAAAGCAAAACTTAAATTTAATTTTCCCAATGATCTTTGCAATGGTGAATATCGCAATTTTAGTAGGTTCAGTATTTTTGTTAAAAGATATAAATGTATATATAGGACTTATTATTTTAGGATTAATTTTTGCAATAATAGCAATTATTGTAAACAAATATTTATATAATAATCAAAATAAGCTAGCAAATAAGATTTTATAATAAATTTTATGTTATAATAGGAAATATGGAAATGAATAAGTATGAAAAAATAGATAACATAATAAAAAGTGTAAAAAACATAGTAAAATCAATACCAATGTCAATAAGAATATTTACTATTGTTGTATTAATTCTTTTAATTACAATAATATCAATTTCAATCATTATAGTTGAAGAGCGTAAACCTAAATATGAAATATATAATGGAAACAATATAAATGAAAATAGATATCCTGGATATAAGGAATTAATTGATAACTTGAAAGCAAATCATCCAAATTGGACTTTTACTTTATTTTATACAAGATTGGATTGGGAAGAAGTAATTTTAAATGAAGGACATTCAGATTTAAGAAGTAATCCTTTAAACCTAATTCCAGATTCTTCTGAATATCCGGAAGAGTGGAAATGTGAAATTGATAAAGATAAAAGGTTCGATAATGGAACATGGCTTTGTGCTTCAGATATAGCAATAAGACATCAAATGGATCCAAGAAATATATTAAATGAAGATAATATATTTCAATTTGCAGAATTAAAATATACAGAAGGGGCACACACCGTAGAAGGCATAAAATCACTTACTGAAGAATCTTTTTTGGAAGGAGACAGTATTGCTGAAGCCTTAATACAAGCAGGGAAAAAAGCTAATGTAGATCCTTATTTTATTACTTCTAGATTAATACAAGAGCAAGGCAGAAGCGGAACTGTGTTATCAAGAGGTTATGAATATAATGGAATTATAGTATATAACCCATTTAATATAAATGCAACAGGGAATTCAAGTGATGAAATATTAGAAAATGCTGCTCAATATGCGTTCGAACAAGGATGGGATTCTATAGAAAAAGCTTTAGTTGGTGGAGTGGATTTTGTTCGAAATGATTATATTGATATAGGACAAAACACATTATATCTACAAAAATTTGATGTTGTAAGTCAAGATGGAGAACTATATTGGCATCAATATATGCAAAATTTATTTGCACCTGAATCAGAAGCGAGCAATATGAGGGCAATATATGAAGCTTCAAATACTGTAGATGCAAATCTAAACTTTATAATACCTTTATATGAAAATATGCCAGCAGAAAATTGAAAGTAAATTTACTTTTTAGTTATTGAAAAAAATATATGGGGAAATTATATCAATTTATAGTCTAAAATAATAAAGGAGAAAACTTAAATGTCAATAGTTTGGTTTAATTATAGAAGCCTATTTATACTCTAAATCTTCTAGTATTGTTAAGAAAGATTGGTGTAAATAAAGTATTATAAATTATTTCCTTACAGCCACAATGGTCTTGAAAATAGTGTTGTTAAAAAAATTGAGAAGGAGGAATTAACCATGTCAGGACACAGTAAATGGCATAATATAAAACCCTCTATCCTTAGAGCCTCAACGGTGGGGTGATTTAAAAAAGTGCTTTTGGAGCAATTTTGGAGCAATGAAATTCATAAAAACGAGAAAAAAGTGTAAAAAATAGATAAAAATATAGTCAATTTTGGAGTAAAAATATTCCCCTATTGGCTATATTTTTTGTAAAAAATCCTAATATTTATAAATTCAAAAGCGTATTTTTTATTAAGAATAGTGGGGATTCAGTTTTTAAATATACAACTAGGAGTTGTATGAATTTTAGAATAAAAAACAATATGGTGTAAAAATACACCATAAATTATATTAATAACAAATTTAATAAATTTTAAGTATAATATTTACAAATGTACAACAATATGATAAAATGGTAGTACGTTTGTAATGGAGGTTAATATGAATATACAAAAAATAGAAAAATTTTTAAAAAGAAACAATGGTTATATAACATCTAATGAAATAGAACAAAACGGAATTCAAAGAATATATATTCCAGAATTAATAAAAAATGGAATAATTAGAAGAGTATCAAGAGGTTTATATATTGATAATAAATTAATTGAAGATGAATACTATATTTTGCAAAAACGTTATAACAATATTATTTATTCATACAATACTGCGTTTCACTTGCTGGGAATTAGTGAAAGAGCACCATATGAACTTGATGTTACTACATATTCTCATAAAAGAATTAGAGAAAATGTAAAAATTCACTATGTATCTAAAGAAAAGTTAAATATAGGTAAAATTACTATAACAAGTCCATATGGTAATCCTATAATTGTATATAATTTAGAAAGATGTATATGTGATATGCTAAAAAATCAAAATGAATATGATATAGAGCTATATAATAAGATTTTAAAAAATTATTTTAATTTAAAAAATAAAAATTTAAAGTTATTAGATGAATATGCTAAAATCTTTAATGTATATGGAAAATTAACTACTATAATGGAAGTTTTAATTAGGTGATAAAATATAAAGAGCTTAAACAAAAATCAAAAGAACTGGAGAGAAAATATCAACTAAATCATTATGAACTATTACAAAGATTTATGTTTGAAAGAATCTTAGAAAGAATTTCAGTTTCAAAATATCAAGAAAATTTCATATTAAAAGGTGGTTTACTGTTATCAGCACTATTTGGGATCAATAATAGAACTACAAGAGATATGGATACTACAATCAAGGGATTAAATATTTCTAAGGAACAAATGATAAATGTTTTAAATGAAATATTAAGTATCGATTTAAAAGACGGTGTAAAATTTGAATTGGTTGATGTAACTGATATAAGAGAAGATGATGAATATGGTGGAAATAAATATCACTTAATTGGAAAATTAGAAAATCTTAAAATTAATTTAGATATTGATATTTCTACAGGAGATAAAGTTATACCAAAAGAGTTAGAGTATAGTTATCCATCATTATTTGAAGATAAAAAGATATTAATTTATACATATAATACTGAAGCAATAATATCAGAAAAAATTGAAACTATTTTAAGAAGAGGACAATACAATAGTAGAATGAAGGATTATTATGATATACATATGTTTTTAAGTAAATTTAAAGATAATATTGATATTAAGAATTTAAAACTATCAATAAAAAATACATTTGATAAAAGAGAATCGCTTGCTTACTTAAAAGATTATGAGCAGATTTTAGATGGTATATCTTCATATTAATCATGCAAATATAATTAAATATTGTAATAGACCATTTAAAAATACTGATGAAATGAATAAATACATAATTAGAAAATGGAATTCTGTTGTTAAAGAGAGAGATACAGTATACCATTTAGGTGATGTAGTAGATTATACACCTGTAAGAATAGAAAAGGTGAAAATCTTGAACGATAACTAATAATTATCAGGGGGGAGATTATTTAATGAATTATATAAATAAAGGAAAAAGAGATATATTGATAATTCCAAAATTTAGTAATATTCATAAAATTCAAATGATAAGAGAAAAATATGATGAATTATTTAATATAATAGAGCCTCATATAACTCTTGGAACTACTAATAATCCTAATGAAAAAATAGAACTTAATGAAGAATTTGAAACAATAGTGGATAGTATTGTAGTGGAGCAAATAGGTGAAAACGAGGAATCCATTATAGAATTTGAAATAAATTTGTAATTTTAAAACAAAATATCTATAAATAACCAAAAAACTATACACAAAGCAAAAAAAGTATGATAAAATATTTTAGGTAAACAAATTATTTAATTTACTAAAAATATAATAATTATATAAAAACAAAATTAAAGGGAGGAATTAACCATGTCAGGACACAGTAAATGGCATAATATTGCAGCTAAAAAAGGAAAAGCAGATGCTGCAAGAGGAAAAATATTTACGAAATTAGGAAGAGAATTGTTAGTAGCAGTAAAACAAGGAGGACCAGATCCTGCTGGGAATTCTAAGTTAAAAGATGTAATTGCAAAATGTAAGGCAGCTAATATGCCAAATGATACAATAAAGAACGCTATCAAAAAAGCATCAGGTGAAGGAAGTGCAGAAGATTATGAAGAAATAATTTATGAAGGATATGGACCAAATGGAGTTGCAATAATTGTAGAAGCAAGTACAAACAATAGAAACAGAACAGCAGCAGATGTAAGACATGTCTTTGATAGAGCTGGAGGAAATTTAGGAACTTCAGGTTGTGTATCTTATTTATTTGATAGAAAAGGTGTTATTGTAATAGATAAATCTTCAACAGATAAATCAGAAGATGAATTAATGATGTTAGCTTTAGAAGCTGGAGCAGAAGATTTTAGTAGTGAAGAAGAAGTTTATGAAATAACAACATCACCAGATGATTTCTCATCTGTAAGGGAAGCATTGGAAAATGCAGGACTAGAATTTGTTGAAGCTTCAATACAAAGAGTTCCTAGTACATACATTGCCTTAGATGAAAAAGGTAGTGAAAAAATGGAAAGATTAATAGATGCTCTTGATGATTTAGATGATGTAATGAACGTATATCATAATTGGGAAGAATAAAATCATATAAAAATTATATAAAATAGTTCTAAAAATAAGAACATAGTCATATATATATAATATGTATGACTATGTTTTTTTCGTATCTAATAAAAATTGAAATTTAACTTTGATGAAAGGATAAATTACTAGTATGAAAGATATATTAGAATATTTTCCAAAAGAACTAAAGAACAAAATGCTAATGCATTCTTTAGAAAAATTAGAAGAAGTTAGAATAAGAGTTAATAAACCTGTGATATTAAAAATTGGACAAGATGAATTAACATTAAAATATAATGTTGATCCAGAAAAAATTTTACAAATATTACAAAATATTTGTGACAATTCTATTTATTCATATCAAAGCCAGATTTGTGAAGGATATATAACAATTATTGGAGGACATAGAGTGGGGATAACTGGAAATGTTGTTATAAAAGATGGAAAGGTTACAAATATTTCGTATATAAGTAGTTTAAATTTTAGAATAGCAAAACAAATTATAGGATGTAGTACAAAAGCTCTGCAGTATATTTTAGATATGAAAAATAACAATATTTATAATACATTAATTGTATCACCACCAGGAAGAGGGAAAACTACATTGCTAAGAGATATAGTTAGAAATATAAGTAATGGCCTGCCAGAAATAGGCTTTAAAGGTATAAATGTAGGAGTAGTGGATGAAAGAGGAGAAATAGCAGCAATGCATAAGGGAATAGAACAAAATGAATTAGGAATAAGAACTGATGTGTTAGATAATATTCCGAAATCTTTAGGATTAAAAATGCTTATACGTTCTATGAATCCAAAAGTAATTGTTGCTGATGAAATTGGAAAACGAGAAGATATAGAAGCTATAGAATATGGTGTTTGTTCAGGAGTTAAAGGAATATTTACTGCTCATGGTGAAAACATACAAGATATTATAGCTAACCCAATATTAAATAGATTATATAATGACAAAATTATAGAAAGAATTTTGTTTCTGGATAAAAATAGAAATGTTGTTTTAGCATTTTCTGACACAAGAATAAGTGCATAACAAAGGAGGAATATAACATGTTTTTTATAAAAATATTCATGCTAATGTTAATTTTAGGAGGAAGTAGTTATATAGGAATTGTATTTTCAAAAAAATATTTTGATAGAGCCAAAGAATTAAAAGATATGAAAAATGCACTAAATATGTTTGCAACAAAAATAAAATTTACTTATGAGCCAATACCAAGTATTTTTTCTGATATCTCCTTAAAAGTCGATGGAAATGTATCGAAAATCTTTAATGTGGCAACTACAGAGATGAAGGACAAGCAAGCTGGAGAAGCATGGAATTATGCTTTAGATAATGTTAATACAAATATGAATAATGAAGATAAAGGCGTAATAAAAAATTTAGGTAGAATGTTAGGACAAACCGATTTAGACGGACAATTAAGTGAAATAGAATTAGTTAGTGATTTTTTAGATACTCAAATACAAAAAGCAGAAAGTGAAAGAAGTAAAAATGAGAAAATGTATAGAACATTAGGAATTGTTGTTGGTCTTACTATTGTGATAATTCTTATATAAATAATTAAAAGGAAGGGGTAAAAATGGATATAAATTTATTATTTAAAATAGCAGCAATAGGTATATTGGTAGCAGTATTGTACCAAGTTTTGGTAAGGGCAGGAAGAGAAGATCAGGCTATGATGACTACTCTAGCAGGAATTGTTATAGTGTTATCGTTAGTTATAAAAGAAATAAGTAATTTATTTACAAGTGTTAGGACAATGTTTGGATTATAATTTTTCTTAAGCCAGATTCATGCTTTAGAAAGGAATGATAGCATTATGGATATAATAAAAATAATCGGAATAGCACTAATTGCTTTAATAATAATTATAATTGTAAAACAATATAGACCAGAATTTGTTATGTATGTTTCTTTAATAGCGGGAGCACTAATATTAATGCTGATTTTAGATAAAATGGGAGCAATAATAGATTTGCTAGAATCGTTGTCTAATAAAACTGCAATAAACAATGAATTTTTGGTATTACTTATAAAAATCACTGGAATAGCATTTTTGACAGAATTTACCGTAAGTATCTGTAAGGATTCAGGAGAAAGTGCTATTGCCAATAAAGTAGATATAGGTGGGAAAATAATTATTATATCAATGTCAATTCCGATAATAGCTAGTCTGCTAGAAACAATAATAAAAATACTACCATAAAGACGGAGGATACTTATGAAAAAGAAAATTTTTATCCTCTTTATACTATTAGAATTATTTATTTTTGCATTTACTACAATTAGTTTCGCAGAAGAAAATGTATCAGAAGATGAAATAATGGAAACACAAAAAAGTTTATTGGATATATCAGGATTTTTAGAAGAAGCGGAAAAATATACAAAGAATACTTTTGAAGACTTAGAGTTAGGCGACTTGTTCAATTCTGCCATAACAGGAAATATAGATAACACTACAATAATAAAAAGTATTTTAAATTTATTAGGAAAAGAAATATTAGATTCAGTAACAGTATTAGGAAGTATTATTGTAATAATTATAATACATAGCATATTAAGAAGTATAAGTGAGGGACTGGAAAACAAAAGTATATCACAAATTACATATTATGTTCAATATATATTAATAGTTACTTTAATAATGAGTAACTTTGCAGACGTTTTAGATATGGTAAGAACTTCTATTCAAGATTTAGTGGGATTTATGAATAATTTAATTCCTATATTAATAACACTAATGCTTACCACAGGAAATATAGTATCTGCAAATTTGCTACAACCAATAATTCTATTTATTATTACATTTATAGGTAATTTTATAACAGCTATTATTATTCCTTTTGTATTAGTTTCAACTGCATTAGGGATAGTTTCTAATATATCAGATAGAATACAAATAAATAAATTGGCAAAATTCTTTAATTCTACTGTAATTTGGATTTTAGGAATAGTATTAACATTGTTTGTTGGAATTGTTTCAGTTGAAGGAAGTATGAGTAGTACAGTTGATGGAGTTACAGCAAAAACTGCTAAAGCAGCAGTTTCTACGTTTATTCCAGTAGTAGGTAAAATCTTAGGAGATGCAGTTGATACTGTTATAGGGTGTAGCTCAATATTAAAAAATGCAGTAGGAATTGTAGGAGTAATTGTAATAGTTGCAATATGTGTTTTACCAATTATAAAATTAGCTTTTTTAATGTTTTTATACTATTTAGGAGCAGCAGTATGTGAACCAATAGCAGATGGTAAAATTATTAAACTATTAGAACAAATTGGAGATACTTTTAAAATATTATTAGCAATCATGTGTAGTATATCAGTAATGTTAATAATAGGTACAACGCTTGTAATAAAAATATCTAATAGTGGGTTAATGTATAGGTAAACGGAGGAAAAAGTAATGGTAGAGTGGATTAGTGGATGGGCACAAGGAATAATAGTTGCGGTTATTATTGCTACTATTATCGAAATGTTATTACCAGAAGGAAGCTCAAAAAAATATATTAAAGTAGTAGTAGGTATATACATACTTTTTACAATTGTTTCTCCAGTAATAACTAAAATTACCAATAAAGAATTTAAACTATCTGATATTATTGATTTAGATGAATATATAGAAGCAGCAAGTAGTGATAATACTTATAATGAATTAGAAAAGAGTAATAACGAAAATATAAAAGAAGTATATATTGCAAGTTTAAAGTCAGATATAGAAGGAAAAATTGCAAACAAAGGATATAATGCAGATAGTATAGAAGTTGAGGTGCAAGATAATGATGAATATACAATTAATAGTATAACAATATCTGTGTCTAAGCTAGACGAAAAAGAAGAAAATAACAATATAGAAATAGTTAACGAAGTAGAAATAAATGTATCTACATCTACTGAAAAAAGTAAAGAAAATGAAAAAGAAGAACTAAGTAAAAAAGAAAAGGAAGAGCTAAAAGAATATTTAAGTTCAGTGTATGAATTACCAGAAGATAATATTATTATAAATTAGAATGGAGGTAAACAGTATGCTTAAAGATAAAATTAAGTCACTTATAGCTAAAGGAACAGAAGGAAAAGATAATAAAAAGAAAATTGAAAATATGGTTGTATTTATTATTATTTTAATAATAACTATAATAGTAATTAATGTAATATGGAATGGAGATAAAAAAGAAACTAAAGATGATGTTTCGGATGATAGCAAAAAATTAGCTTCGGTAAGTGAAAACACAGTAGAAAATACTTCAAATGTAGAAGAAGATGATATGGAAAAAGATTTGGAAAACATTTTATCAAAGATAAATGGAGTAGGAGAAGTAAAAGTTTTAATAACATATTCACAAACTAGCCAAATAATACCTATATATAATGAAGAAACATCACAAAAAGACACGGAAGAAAAAGATACAAATGGTGGGGAACGTAAAACTGTTGAGAAAGACGTAAAAAAAGATATAATCTATAAAGAAGAAAATGGCGAGAAAGTACCAATTACTCAAAGTGTTGTAAGTCCTAAAATTCAAGGAGCTATAATTACAGCTAAAGGAGCTAGTAATGCAGAGGTAAAGACTAATATAATAGAAGCGGTAGAAGCGGTAACACGGGCTAGCGACACATAAAATACAAGTTTTTGAAATGAATTAATAATCATATAGAAGTAGAGGGGAAAGTGTATGAAAGTTTTAAAAAAGAATCAAGTTATTATTTTTGTAATTGCATTAATGCTAATTGCAGCAGGATATTTAAACTTTACAACAAATAGTCAAAATCAAGATTTATTAGCAACAGGTGCATTAGCAGATGCAGAAGAAATGGCAGGAATAGGAGATGCAAAATTAGTAAGTTCAAATGTTGTAGAAAATAATATAACACAAAATACAGAAACAAATGTAATAGAAGAAAATAATATAATAGAAGAGAATAACATTGTACAAGATAATACCAATACAATTACAGAAGAAACATCTTCTGAAATAAAAGAAACAGATGATTATTTTACAAGATCCAGATTAGATAGAGATACAATGTATTCACAAACTTTAGAAACTTATCAGGATATTTTAGAAAGTAGTACAGTACCAACAGAACAGAAAAGTATAGCACAAGAGGAAATTAATAGAATTAATAATGAAAAAAATGCAATAATGATAGCAGAAAATTTAATAAAAACAAAAGGTTTTGAAGATTTAATAATATTTATAAATAAAGATACAGCTAGTGTAATAGTTAAGTGTAAAGAGTTAGATGAAAAATCTATAGCACAAATACAAAATATAGTAACAAGAGAACTAGAAATAAAAATAGAGAATATAAATATAAGTTGTAAAGAATAATATAAAATTTTATTATTTGGTTAAACTTGAATATTATGTCGATTTATGGTATAATATAAATGGTTTTTAGCTTATTAAAAATCCTTAAAAGGCTAAAATGAGAGTGAACTTAGAAACAATTAATTTAAGGAGGCTAAGAAAATGGAATTGTTTCGCAAGATTAATGGCAATGTATTTTCTTTTTTTCGGAAGGAAAAAGAGGAAAAAGAAGGAGTAGCAGTTTTTGTAGATTATGAGCATTGGTTTTATTCTTTGAAGAAATACTTCAGGCAAAAACCAGATATTGTTAAATGGAAACGGGAACTGGAGGAACAATATGAACTAAAAGACATTTTTGTATTTGCTGATTTCAGTTATCCTGAAATCCATGAAGATTTAGCAAAAATAAGATGTGTTACTAATGATATAATTGAAACACATCAACAGCTAAAAAGTACAAAAAAAGACATGACAGACTTTATAATGCTTGACTACATATATAGATATGTAGTAGAACATCCAAAAATTAAAACTTACATAATCTTTACAGGTGATGCACACTTTCAAAGTGTGATAAGCTATTTAAAAGAACTCCACAAACAAGTAATTGTATATGGAGTAAAGGAAGCATTAAGTAGTCAGTTAAAAATTATTGCTACAAAAGCAATAGAACTTCCGGCATCTGCCGAAAGATTACAGGGGTTATATCCAATAATCGTTGATAACATGGCTTATGTTTCAGATAAAATGGAAATAATTCCGACATTTACTGCTACTGCTAAAAAGCTAGCAGAGCAAAATGGAATCGAGGAAGATGTAGTGAAGGCAACACTGAATGAAATGATTGCTAAAGGCTTATTGTACACACGGAGACAACGAGTAGGTTATAATAAACAGGTAAATGTTCTAGCTGCAAACTGGGAAAATCTTGAGAAAGCAGGACTCTGGTCTTTCAATTAAAAACTAACATTGTTGTTATTGTGAAATGAAGTAGTGTCTCTTACTAAGGGACACTACTTTTTTTTTTAATTTCCTTAAAACACTTGACAAATCACAAAAAATAGTGTAAAGTAGAATAGCATTACAAATGAAAGTGAGTGATTGTAGTGGATAAAAATGTTAAAGTTAGTATTTTATGGCAAATATATGGAAAGCTATTAACTGATAAACAATACGAAATAATAAATGATTACTATAATAATGATCTATCACTTTCTGAAATAGCAGAAAATAATAATATAACAAGACAAGCAGTAAGAGATGTAATAAAAAAGGGGGAAAACAAACTTTTCGAGTTAGAAGAAAAGCTTTTAATTATGGATAAGATGTCGAAGCAAGAAAAGCAAATTCAAGAAATTTTATCGGAAATAAGTAAAATACAAGAAAATTATTCTGATAAAAAAATTGAAAAAATTCTTAATAACGTAAGAAAAGAATTAAGTTGTTTAGTTTAATTTTTATTAAAGAGAGGGTGTAAGAATATAATGGCATTTGAAGGTTTAAGTTCAAAACTTCAAGAAATAACAAGAAAATTAAGAGGTAAGGCTAGAATTACAGAGTCAGACTTAAAAGAAATGCTAAGAGAAGTAAAGCTTGCCTTATTAGAGGCAGATGTAAATTATGCAATTGTAAAAGAATTTATAAATTCTATACAGGAAAAAGCTTTAGGGCAAGATGTTTTAAAATCACTAACACCTGGACAACAAGTTATAAAAATAGTAAAAGATGAACTAGTAGAACTATTAGGTGGAACCCAGAGTAAAATTAATTTTACACCAAACCCACCAACTGTAATAATGTTAGTAGGTCTTCAAGGATCAGGTAAAACAACAACAGCTGGTAAACTTGCTAATTTATTACGTAAAGAGGGGAAGAAACCATTACTAGTTGCATGCGATGTGTATAGACCAGCAGCTATAAAACAATTACAAGTTGTAGGTGCACAGCTTAACATACCAGTATTTGCAAATGAGCAATCAAAAGATGTTGTTCATATTGCAAAACAAGCTATGTCTGTAGCAATTAGTAAATTAAATGATGTTGTTATATTAGATACTGCAGGAAGACTTCATATAGATGAAGAACTTATGACAGAATTAAAAAATGTAAAGTCAAATGTAAAACCTCATGAAATATTATTAGTAGTAGATAGTATGACAGGTCAAGATGCAGTTAATGTAGCAAAAACTTTTAATGAAGAATTAGGAATAGATGGAGTTGTACTTACTAAACTAGATGGTGATACCCGTGGTGGTGCAGCAATATCTGTAAAAAAAGTAACTGGAAGACCAATAAAGTTTGCAGCTACAGGTGAAAAGCTAAATGATATAGAAGTATTCCATCCAGATAGAATGGCTCAAAGAATATTGGGAATGGGAGACGTACTTTCTATTATAGAAAAAGCTGAAGAAACATTTGACATAGAACAAGCAGAAAAGTTAGAAAAACAATTAAAAAAGAAAGAATTAGATTTGGATGACTATTTGGCACAACTAAGACAAGTTAAAAAAATGGGTTCTTTTTCATCAATATTAAAAATGATACCAGGAATGGCAGATATAAAAAATCTAAAAGTAGATGATAAAGAATTTACAAGAATAGAAGCTATTATCTGTTCAATGACAAAAGAAGAAAAGAGAAATCCACGAATTTTAAATGGTAGCAGACGATTAAGAATAGCAAAAGGTAGTGGAACAAGTGTGCAAGAAGTCAACAAGTTCATGAAATCTTTTGAATTAACACAAAAAATGATGAAAAAAGTACAAAATAGTAAAGGCGGAATGAAAAATTTATTAAAAGGTATTGATCCAAAAGATTTAAAAAATATTAGATTTTAATTTTTCAATATATATATATAGCAATTTTCAGGAGGTGAATATAAATGGTAAAAATAAGATTACAAAGACAAGGCGCTAAAAAAGCTCCATTCTATCATATTGTGGTTGCAGATTCAAGAAGCCCAAGAGATGGAAAAATAATAGAAAAAATTGGTTCTTATGATCCAATGACAGAACCTTCAACAATAGTATTAGACAAAGAAAAATTAGAAAAATGGGTTAAAAATGGTGCAAAACCAACAGAAACTGTAAAAAATCTAATTGATAGAACAAAATAATATTATTGGAAGGGTAAAAAATGAAAGAAATTTTAGAAACTATAATAACTAATTTAGTTGATAAAAAAGATAGTGTATCAATTACAGAAAAAAAAGAAAATAATAAAACTATCTTAGAAGTTAAAGTAGCTGAAGAAGATATGGGAAAAGTAATAGGTAAGCAAGGAAGAATTGCAAAAGCTATTAGAACTATAATAAAATCTTTAGCAGGTAAAGAAAAAGTTATTGTAGAATTTATTGATTAAGAGGAAATCTTAAAATGAAACAAGAATATTTTGAAATAGGTCAAATTGTAAATACATTTGGAATAAAAGGATTTGTTAAAGTAGTACCATTTACTGATGATATTTCTAGATTTGAAGAATTAAAAAATATATTAGTAGAAAAAAACAAGAAACTAATAGAAATGGAAATAGAAGAAGTAAAATACCATAAAAATTTTGTATTATTAAAATTAAAAGGTATAGAAGATATAAATGAAGCTGAAAAGTATAAAACTTGTTATTTAAAAATACATAGAGATAATGCTAGAAAGCTTCCAGAAGGTACGTATTTTATTGCAGATTTAATAGGCCTTAATGTATATACAGAAGATGGTACTTTGCTTGGAAAAGTTGACGATATATATAATTCAGGTGCGAATGATATATATGTTATAAAAGATGAATTAGGAAAACAAATTCTTTTACCAGCATTAAAAAAGGTAATAAAACAAATTGATATAGATAATGAAAAAATAATAGTTCATTTATTAGAAGGTTTAATATAAGGTGAATTTTAATGAAGTTTGATGTGCTTACACTTTTTCCTGAAATGTTTGAAGCAATTAAGCAAAGCATAATAGGTAAAGCAATAGAAAAAAATATAATAGATATTAATTTAGTAAATATTAGAGATTTTTCTAAAGATAAGCATAATAAAGTTGATGATACTCCTTATGGTGGGGGAGCAGGCATGGTTATAAGACCTGATGTAGTATATGATGCTTATAATTCTGTAAAATCAGAAGATGCAAAAGTTATATACTTATCACCACAAGGAAAAGTATTAAATCAAAATAAAGTTAAAGAACTATCAAAAGAAAAACATTTAATTTTATTATGTGGTCATTATGAAGGTATAGACCAAAGAGTAATAGATGAGATTGTTGATGAAGAAATATCTATAGGAGATTATGTTTTAACTGGTGGAGAATTACCAAGTATGGTTTTAATAGATAGTATAAGTAGATATGTAGAAGGGGTACTAAATAAAGAATCAATTATAGAAGAATCTTTTTCAGAAAACCTTTTAGAATATCCACAATATACAAGGCCAGAAATATTCTTAGAAAAAAAAGTTCCAGAAGTATTATTATCAGGACATCATGAAAATATAAGAAAATGGAGAAAAGAAAGATCATTAGAAATAACTAAGTTAAAAAGACCAGATTTATTAAGATAGAAAGGAAAGGAGGATATCAATAATGGATATCATAAAATCAATTGAACATGAACAACTAAAAAATAAGATACCAGATTTAAAAGTTGGTGATACTGTTAAAGTATACCAAAGAATAAAAGAAGGCAATAGAGAAAGAATTCAAGTATTTGAAGGAATTATTATTAAAAAACAAGGTGGAGGAGTAAATGCAACATTCACTGTAAGAAAAATAGCTTATGGTGTAGGTGTTGAAAAAACATTCTTAATTCATTCTCCATTAGTTGAAAAAGTAGAATTAGTTAGAGTAGGTAAAGCTAGAAGAGCTAAACTATACTATTTAAGAGATAGAGTAGGAAAATCTGCTAAAACTAAGGAAAATACTGGTGCTAGAATAGAAAACAAAGAATTAGTTGTTAAAGAAGAATTAGTCGAAGAACCTGTTGCTGAAGAAGTTGTTGAAAATAATGAAGTAGCTGAAGCTACAGAAACAGAAGTTAAAGAATAATTAAAAAAATGAAGTAGAATTTTTTCTACTTCATTTTTGCACTTATTTCAGCATATTTTTTCAATTTTTCATAAGCAAGGTAATTTACTGTTCCAGCAGGGAAATTGCCGTTAGCATCTTTTTTACCAGCAGGAACTCCTGTTAAAATTTCGATTCCTTCTTCAATATTTGATATTGCATATATATTAAATTCACCATTTTTTACGGCTTCTATAACTTCATCAGAAAGATTTAGATTCTTAACGTTTTGATGAGGAATAATTACACCATGTGAACCATCTAAACCACGTGATTTACAAATTTGGAAAAATCCTTCAATTTTATAATTCACTCCACCTATTGGTTGAATTTCTCCTTTCTGATTTACAGATCCTGTTACTGCAATTGCTTGATTTATTGGTATACCTGATAAACTTGAAAGTATAGCATAAAGTTCAGTACTTGAAGCACTATCACCATCTACTCCATTGTATAATTGTTCAAAACATACACTAGCTGTTAAAGATAAAGGTATATCTTGAGCAAACATTTCGCCTAAATAACCACTTAAAATTAATACACCTTTAGAGTGTGAAGAACCAGAAAGTGAAACTTCTCTTTCAATATTTATAATACCAGACTTACCAGTATAAGTATTAGCAGTTATTTTTACTGGTTTACCAAATGAATAAGTTCCTATATTCATAACTGTTAAACCATTTATTTGACCTACTGCACTTCCAGATGTACTTATTAATAGGGTATTGTCTTCAATCATTTCCATATATTTTGAATCGTATTTTTTTACTCTTTCTACAGATTCAGATAATGCACGTTTTATATGTTCTTCTGTTACAATTTTAGATCTACTCATTTTAGCCCATGTAGCTGCTTCACCTATAACTTGAGCTAAGTTATCAAATTTGGTAGAAAGTTTTGTTTGATCATCAGCTAATTTAGAAGCGTATTCTACAACTTTAGCAACAGCTTCACGTGTTAGAGGTGGTAGTTGTTCTTGAGCACAATATCCAGCCATAAATCTAGCTAACTTATGAATGTTTTCAGTATTAAATGGTGCGTCATCTTCAAATTCAACTTTTATTTTAAATAATTTTTTAAAGTCTCTATCTACTGAAAATAGAGTTTGATAAATATTATCATCACCAATTAAAATAACTTTTAGATCTAAAGGTATTGGTTCTGGTTTTAAAGAAATCATAACCATAGAAGAACGTGGATCAGCTGCATTTTCAATTCCAATTTCTTTACTTCTTAAAACTTTTTTCAATGTTTCATAAGATAAATTATTGGTTAGTAAATCGCTAGCTTGGAATATAATATAACCACCATTTGCTTTATGCAATAGTCCGGGTTTTAACATAGTGTAGTCTGTTTTTAAGGCTCCATAATAGTTTTCGTATTCCAATTTTCCAAAAATGTTGTGATAAGAATAATTTGAGTCCATAATAACTGGAGCGCCTTCCAAATGACTATTATCAACAAAAAGATTTACTCTGTAATTTAACCATGGCTTTGTCAATTCTGGCCTGTTTGGCATACTTGGCTTGCTATCAGCCTTTTCTTCAACTATAAAATGATTAATATTTTTTAATATATCTTTTTTAATATCATCTAAAAACTTATTAATTTTTTTATTTCTTTTATATTTTGATTTTATATAGTTAATATGTGCATTGACAGTAAGCAGTGCAACATTAGATTGCCATTCTTCAATTTTCTTTTCTGATTCACGCTCTATAGCTTTTATTTCAACAATAGCATCCATTATATGTTGTTGTACAATAGATGATTTCTCTTCAAAATCTTTTTTTACATTTTCATCTAATTTATTAAATTCTTCTTCTGGAATTGTTTTACCGTTAACAATAGGCATCATATAAATACCTGCTTGAGAAGATTTTACTTGAAATCCATATTTAGAAGATTTTTGATTTAATTTTTCCATTAAATTATTTCTTTTTTCTTCATATTCTTGTTTAATAAGAGTTCTTTCTTTTTCAAATTCTTCATTATTAAAAGTAGTTTTAATATCTACTTTTATATCATTTATAAATCTATTCATAACATCTTCGAACTCTTTTCCACCACCAGCAGGAAGTGAAACAGCTATTGGTTCATTTGGATTCTCAAAATTGTATATATAACACCAATCATTAGGCACTTTTTTCTTTTTTGAAATAGTGTTTAAGTAATTTTTGGTATACATAGTTTTTCCGACGCCACTTGGACCTTCTAGATATAAATTATAACCTTTTACATCTACATTAAGCCCAAACTCTAGAGCTTTAATACCTCTGTCCTGACCAATACCAGTATTTATAGGTTCTAAATCTTCTGTAGTGTCAAATTTAAAATTGTTTGGATTACAAACAACTTTTAAATCTTTATAGTTTAATTTCATATTATTTTTCATTAGTATCCTCCTTATATTTTAAAATTAAATATGTAATGTCATAATAATAGCATCATCTGTACCATAATAATATCTTTTTCGCAAACCTACTTTTTCAAAATTATATTTTTCATATAATTTTATAGCAGGAATATTATTTACATTAACTTCTAATGTTATAGAATTTGCTTTTTCATTTTTTGATGTAGAAATAATGTATTCTAACATTTTACTGCCAATATGTAAATTTCTTTTATCTATCCTTGTGACTATATTTAAAATATTAATTTCATCTACAATTTTTAAACATCCTGCAAAACCTAAAATTTCATTATCACACTTTGCTACTATATAGTATGAATCATTATTTTTAAAATCATTCTCTAAAATTGAATAATTCCAAAATTTATCAAATTTTTCATTAAAATTTTCTTTTAATGAGTTTAAATCATCTAAAGTCATTTTTTTTATTATAATATTCATAAAAACCTACTTATTTTTTTCTTCTAAAGCAATTTCTGCTTGTGATTTTCTAAGATAAAGCGGAGAAAGGACTGTAGAAAATCCATATTCATTATTTAAGTATTTATAATAACCACATTTTCCTATGCTTACACCAGAAGCCAAACATTCTTGACTATTTGCAAAATTTGAATTAGGAAAGTTATTAAGTAGTAATTCTTTATAATTTAACGCTCCATCTCCAATAAAAGTAATAGATTCTTTATCTTTTAAAATTTTTATTACATTATTGATATTATCAAATCCAATAGGGAAAATAGGTGAAAATAAATTTTCTTTTTTTTCAAAAATGCCATAATACACATTATCATTTTTTGCATCAATTAATGAGCAAATTATGTTACTATTTGTATTTATGTTATAGGCTAATCCTTCCAAAGAATTTACAGCGGTAAGTTTTATATGTTTACTATCTGAAAAAGCTTTAGCTGTTGCTATTCCGATTCTAACGCCTGTAAAAGAACCGTGGGCCAACAGAACAAGAAATAAGATCTATGCTATCTAAACTTAAATTTGATTTCTTTAGAGCTTCATCAATTAGTAGCATTAGTTTTTGAGAATGTGTTTTTTCATCATTATTATTTAGTTCCAATATAACATTTAAATCCTCTAAAATTGCAACAGAAGCATTTTTAGAAGAAGTGTCTATAGCTAATATATTCAATTTTCATTACCTCTTTTATTTAAAGTTTAATTTCTTTATTTCCTTTTGGTTCTATAATTATTTCTCTAATATTTTCATCATCTAAAGATTTATTAATAGATATTTTATAGTAATCTTTTGGCAATATATTTTCTATTATTTCGCCCCACTCAATAATACAAATACCTTTTGAAAAATATTCTTCGCCTCCAATAGCATAAAATTCATCTACATCTTCTAATCTATAAACATCAAAGTGATATATATTAGTATTTGTAGAATTATATTCATTTACAATGGTAAATGTAGGGCTAGAAATTTCATTTTCCAAATTAAAGTATTTTAATATTCCTTGAACAAATTTAGTTTTTCCAGCTCCCAAATCGCCAGATAAAACAATAATATCATTACCTGTTAAAGTAGAAGCAAATTTTGAAGCAAAATTAATAGTATCTTGTTCACATTTGGATATAAATTTATACATTTTAATCCCCTTTATAATAATGTATTTTCAAAGGATATTGTATATTAATATGTCGAATTTGTAAAGATATATTATGAATTTTATCCAAAAACTATTGCATAAAATAAAGTAATAATGTTACAATAAAAATGACTGTAAAATACAGGAACAGGAGATAAAATGAAAAAATTTATTTTAATTGTGTTAGCTATCCGGAATACTAACATACATATTATTTGGTGTAATCAACATAAAAGATATAATTATGAAAAAAATATATCCTACAGAATATTCAGAATATGTATACAAATATTCAGAAGAATATAATTTAGATCCATTATTGGTATTTGCCATAATAAAAGCAGAAAGCAATTTTGATCCAAACTCTGTATCGGATAGTAATGCTATGGGGTTAATGCAATTAGTTGAAAATACTGCTATAGATGTAATGAATTCAATAAATGAGGAAATAGATATAAGTAAAGAATTATTTGATCCAGAAACCAATATAAGATTTGGATGCAAATATTTTTCTGATTTAATGGCATTATATGATAATAATTTAAATTTGTCTTTGGCAGCATATAATGCAGGAATGGGAAATGTAAATGAATGGATAAAAGAAGGAATAATAAGATCTGATGGTTCAGATATTGAAAATATTCCATTTAAAGAAACGAATAACTATGTAAGAAAAATACTTAGAGACTATAACATTTATTTAGAGCTTTGGGGATGAACTTTAGTTCAGAGATTTCAAACTAATTATGTATTAAAAGGCGTAGAAGGCTATTTTAATTCAACATGGTTTGATGAAGTAGCTACAGAGATATATCTGGCTATTACAGACGAGATCCCTAGAATTGGGGAGAGGTGCAGACTTACGAAGATAGAGTATAAGGATAAAAGGATCCAAATTTCTAGATGGAATACAAGCGAAGTAAAAGAGGTAAAGAAATTAGGAGATAAAACGTACCGTATAACAACATGGAACAGCGTTTATTATGTTCAGGTCGGGTAACCTGTTCATAAAAAACTTTCTCTCTCAAAAATGAGGGAGAAAGTTTTATTATTATTTATGTCAATAACTTTTGATTAGTTCACCCTAAAAAGGTGAAAATAACTTGTGACTTGTTCACCCTAAGCCAGAGATT
>CALXPY010000007.1 GCA_944390395.1 uncultured Clostridia bacterium
TCTTTTCCAATATATATAATTCCACCATTAGCATTTGCCATACCACAAATCCATTTTAAATATTCGTCTTTCCAAACTGCTTTAAATTCTATATCTTGATTTTCTATCATATAAAAAACCGTTCCTTTCAATTAATTATATTTAATATTTTAAGTTTCAATAATTCCATATGTTGCTTTTGAACTATTTTTAGATGTTATTTCATACTTTATCTTAATCTCATTACTGTTAAATAATAACTTTGACTATAAAAACATTGATTTATTCTACATTATTTTTTGGTTTTTTTACTTTATATTACAGTAAACTTCTATACTATATAATATTAATTGTCAACACCTTTTTCCAAACATTTATATAAAATATTTTCCAGTTTTTCTGTATATACAATTGAAAGCTTCATTGCTTCCATTATCTCTTTTGTTGGTACTTCTTTTAAATTTAATCTATAGCCATTTAATAGAGCTAATTGTCTTATAAATTCTCTACTTGTTCTACCATTTCCTTCTCTAAAAGGGTGTAATACATTTATTTCTGCTAGATAATATGCCAATCTCTTTGCCAATTCTTTTTTATCATAATTTTGTAAATATTTTTCTTTTTTTAATTTATCAAGTAAAATTTTTAATTCATTTTCTATATATTCCCATTCTGCAAATCTAAATTCATCTTTAGAAATATTTTCCTTTCTAAATTCTCCAGCAAATGGATATATGTCTTCAAATAAATATTTATGAATATTTTTTAGATGTTCTATATTAAAATTACCTGTAACACCCATTTTACGCAATCCTAACAATTTAGCAGCTGTAATTTTAGCTTCATAATATCGTAATTTTTTTGGATCTTTTAAATTCAATTTATTTATTAGAACATTACTATTCTCATAACAATATTGTGATTTCCTATTCTCATATAAATTAGACATTTTGCTCTCCTTATTAATATTTAATTTAATTTAAATTTACAACTAATAAAGGGCTGCAATTACTGCAGTCCTTAAGTTTTTAATATTCTATTGGCTCATTTTTTATCATTTCTATTAACTCTGGCATATCAACTTTATCTTCTGCGTACATTTTAAACATATTTATATCATTATCATTTATTTGCATTCCTTCTAATTCCAAATCGTGTTTTATGTTGCTTATATCAAAGTTAAAAACTTTTTCATCAAACATAATTATTTATCCTTCCTCCCTTTTCTATGCATATATAGATTAAGGGTTTAAATCTAGTTGAAAAATAATTATTTTCCACACAATAATATTATACCATATTTTTGCATAAAAGTCAAATTTATATATTCACTTATCCTTAGAGCTGTACGCATTTCAGCATTATGTTTTATTTAAATAATTTCTGTAACCATGTTGCTCCAATTGGCTAAAAATTCCATTATATAATCCTCTACTTGTTTCTTTTCTATTTTGTTTATATTCCTTATGTTTAGTACTTCTATGACTTCCTCTTGCAATTTCACTTTAGCTGTTCCTATTATTTGATTTTTTTCAATGGGGGCTTCAAAATAATAAATTGCATTTATTTCTATTGTTATATTATCCAGGTCTGTATTTTTTATAGCCATTTTTTTATTATTAATTTCATCTAATTCTAATTTAATATTGCTATTTTTGCATTTATTAATAATAATCCTGTTGCTATTTATTCTATTCCATTCTTCAAATTGTTGTAAAACTTTTTCTTCTACATCTACTACTTGAAAATTTTTAAATGCATATTCTATTAATTTTATACTATCCGATGTTCTAATTTTTTTAGTATCTGCACCCAATACAACTGTTATTATATCTAAATTTCCTCTTTTGCATCCTGTTACAAGGCATCTTCCTGCTCCATTTGTAAAACCTGTTTTTATTCCATACACACCTGATAAACTACCTAACAATTCATTTGTATTTGTCAATGTTTTAGGATTATTATTTATTCTTACTGTATAAGTTTTTGTATTTACTATTTCTTTAAATTTAGGTATTCCCATTGCATAATCTGCCATTTTTGCTAATTCTTCTGCTGTAGTATAATGTTCATCTTCATCTAATCCATGTGGAGTAACAAAATGAGTATTGGTTAAGCCTAATTCTTTTGCTTTATTATTCATCATTTCTGCAAAGCCTTCTACGCTTCCTCCTAAATGTATTGCTAATGCCACTGCCGCATCGTTCCCTGAAACTAATAATAGTCCATATAATAAATCATGAACTGTTATTTTGTCATCTTTTTTTAAACCTAATCGGGATCCTCCCGTCCATGCTGCTTTATTTTCTATTGTAACAACATCATCTAGTTTTGCATTTTCTAGTACCACTGTAGCAGTCATGATTTTTGTGGTACTAGCCATTTTAAATTGCTTTTTCCCGTTCTTTTCAAATAGTATTCTTTTTCCAGTTCTATCATATATTAAAGCAACTTGCGAATTAATATTTGGTGTGTTCTCTACATTTTTTGAAGTTTCTATTACTTCATTAACATTTATTTCTTCTGTATCTTCTAAATCGGCAAATACTAAGCTATTTGATAATATAATTATTAGAATACTAAAAATTAGAAAAATTCTCTTTATTTTCATAAAAAAGATCACCTCTTAAATTATATTTTAAAAGGTGATTTTTATGATTTATATTTTTATCTTGTTCTTGAGGGAGCACCATATTCTTCTTCAATTTCTTCGTGAATTTCTTCTAATTTTTCATCTGGAGTTTTTCCTGATCTTTCTTCATATTTTCTCATAAACTCTTCCACTGAAACCTTTGCTTTTTCTGCTTCTTTTCTTAATGTTGTTTCATCTCCATTTTCTAAAACTATTATATCATCAGGTCCCAATTTATCATTACTTGCAGTTTCGTCGATATTTTCCATTCTTGTTTCTCCATCTCTTTCTATTTCTGGTTCTGCTTTTTTTAATTCGTCCTCCATATCTACGTTTCTACTTCTATCCATAAAATCTTTTACTTCTTTTGATGTTGGCATTTGGCTACGAGTCTCTATTGGTGCAGAAATATATCTTTTTTCTTCATTTCTACTAAGTTCTGCTCTTACATAATCCACTTCAATTATTCCATACTGCCCTATTCTAACTGAAAGATACTCTTCTGTCCCATTCATAGAATTTCTTCCTTCTATTTGTAACATTCCCTGAACTTGTTCCTCTTGTACAACACTTCCGTCTCTACTATTAATGGAAGTTATTGTTTGACCTGTTGTCGTTCCTTCTAAATTTTCTAGGCTATCTATAGTTCCAATTTGACCATCTGCTGTTATTCCTACAAAAGAAAACATTCCACTTTGTCCTTTACTAGCATTTGAATATACTACACCTATTTTTACATATCCTTTTTCCTTTATTTCTGGTATCATATCTGCTAAATTCTCTGTTCCTGTTACTTTTTCATAAGGATCTATTTCTTGCTTATTTGTAATCTTGTCAAAAACTATTTCTTTGTCTGTATCTACTTCTGAATAAGATTTTACTTCATCATCTCCCATAAATTCTTTTACATCTTCTACTCTTTTTTCTGCCTCTAAATCTTCTAATTCATCCTTAGAAAAATATCTATCTTCTCTTTCTAACTTTTCCGGAATTTCAAAATTTTCTATATCATCTAAATTTAATGTTAAGAAATAGTTTTCATCTATAGCTCTAAGATTTTCTATATATTCTGGTGCAAATTGTAATTTTCCTTTGTTATCAACAATGGCCACTAAATTTTGTTCCTTGTCAAAAATTTGATACTCACTTGTATTATCTTCTTTATTATTTATTTTTACAACGAATAAATCTTTTTCTAAAATTCCGGCTTGTTCAAATTCAAAATCTTTATAGTAAACAATATTTTCCAATTCCTCTGCTTCTTCCAAATTAGCTTTTACATTATTATTGATATCCAAAACAATTTGCTTTAACTCTTTAGCTTCTTTATTTTCCATTTAAATCTCAAATCCTTTCTTATATTACAAATTTGGATGAAAAAGAATAAGCTGATTCTCTTTCATCCTTTGTTTTTTAGTAACTATTTCATAGTAAATGACATTACAAAATCTGTTCCTTCCTTTAATTGCATTGCTATAGTCATTGTATATATACCATCTTCTCTTTCTGTTTTATCTTGCAATTTTAAGTCAACTGTTGATATATCTCCACTTTCAGCATAGTTAGTATATCCAACTGTATTTTTCTCAAATATACTATTTTGTATATATTGTTCAAATTCTTCTAATGTTTTATAATTGTTATTTCTAAATGTTTCATCCATCTTGTTATATACATATCTGTAATCCTTTGTATTTAATGCGTCCACTATTTTTTGAACATTATATAACACTTTGTCTTTTCTATTACTATTGTTATATTTCTCTAAAAATTCTGGTAAATCAATTGTATAAGTATCTAACAATATGTCATAATCATTAACACCATTTTCTCTAAATATATAATAGTTTCCAAAATCGTCTATGCAAATATATTGTTTATATTCTTCTTTTTCTTCTATTTTGTATAAGTTTATACCCTTTAGTTCATAGTTTGCCATATATTCATTGTACTCATCTTCTGTGGCAAAATCTTCAAGAGTTTTTGCACTTTTAATGTCCATTTGAACTATTTCACTATTATGTACATTTATATAATTTAAAAAGTCATTATAATCTGTAAATTTAGCTGTTCTATATTCTTCATTTAGTCTAGAATACGCTTCTTCTGGCCTGTACATTAATTCATAAATGTAATTATCGAAATACTTATCTAGTACATTTTTTTCTGAAACTGTTACATCTTCTTGTGTATTATAATTATTCTTTTCTATTGGACTAGTTGCTAATTTGCTACCTTGATTATTTATATATCCATCAAATACCTCTTTATTTATTGGAATTACTGAAAAAGTTAAATTTGCTTGATCCATTTTTAATATTAAGTATAATTCTTGTTTTTCCTCTGTATTTCTTATTATTGATTTTGTAAAAAATACAGGATATAAAGAATCATCATATATATATGCTTCTTCCAAAATTAAATTATAATCTGATAAATTGTGTCTTTCTATTTTATTAACGGCATTCTCTAATGTAATTCCATTCGCTTCACAATATGCATTATCTAGCACACTATATATTCCTTCTGAATTACCATAAGAATCGTAAATACAATATTTCTTTATCATTTCTTCCAAACTATAAAATTTATTATAATCTTCTAACTTTTCAACTTTTTCTGAATATGTAACAGACGGGGCTGGTACATAAGTTTCGTTTTCATATTCATCTCTATTTAATAGTAATAATAACAATGCAACTATTATTATTATAATTATAACTACTATTATTATAATTTTATATAAATTAGATTTAGACATTTTTTGCCTCCTATTTCTCTACTTTTATGTACTCGCCCATAGCTATTACAACATTATTTATATCTCCCCAACCTGTTGGTGAACCATCATAAGGATTAGATACATATACCCTTCCATCAGATCCAATATCTGTTATTGTCATCCAGTGTTGAACTGAAGAATATGGGTTGTTCTTTGAAGTTCCAGCTCCATTTACATATACAATAACTGGATTTCCACTTCTTAAATGTTCCTCTATATCACTTATATACTTACTTGTATCTGAAGTATCTGTATATATTACTTGTGATTTTGGAGCATATTGTTTTACTATACCTGGTATACTTTGTGTTCCTGATGTTGACCAATCTCCTGGAGTAAAGTTATATCCATATCCACTTAATGCAGTAGCAACAGCAGCCAAACTACAGCCTACTTCACTTATTGTGCTACCTGCATAAGGGTCATCTGCCCATTCACCTTTATTTTGTTTATACTCTGTATATACTTTTCCAGAAGAACTATGATAACTTGAAGCTCCTGAAGTACTTGAGCCACCTGATGAGCTTCCACCTCCTGGTGAAAATATATCTTTTTCGTTTTCTGGAGTTCTTGTTATTTCTCTATCTGGAGCTGCTGGATGTCTTGCCAATTGCTCTTCTGTATAGAAGATATAATAATCTCTTGAAAAAGCATCTGATACATCATATTTTCCAGTTACAAAAGTTTCAAAAGCGGCTTCTCTTGCTATCATAACTGATGCATAATCTCCACTAAGGTATGACCACCAATTATCCCAAATAAACATATAGTGTTGGTATGTATCTTTTCCATACCTTGCCATACCTTCTTTATATACTTGTTCAAATGTATATCCATTTTTTGTTGGTAAATGTCCATTTTGATGTACTATAGCTAATAAAGCATAAAGTTGATGTTGTGGTAGATTTAAATCTTTTAGCATATTAGCTAAATTATCAAGTTCTGTTTGAATTAATTGATTTCCTATACTATCTACCAATTCTTTTTCAATATATATTTGCTTGTCCCTAATATTTTCATTTCCATAATTTGCAGTAGCTCCTTTACCTAATTTACCATTTACATAGCTTTCTACATTAGGTACAGTTGTTTCTGTTGTTCCATCTTTAAGTACCATTCCAGAAACTGCAAATTTTGAGTGATGTGATTTCCATTGTAAGTCTGCATTACCAATTGTTGGCCAACCTGCACCATCATTATACATTAAATAATATTTTCCATCTGCTGATTGTGGAGCTTCACTAGAATGAGAAAATTGGAACAAATAATCTGCCGCATTAGAAATTGTAGAATCTCCAGTTGTGCCACCATTATTACCTGTGTTTCCACTATCTCCACTATTTCCTCCTCCACTTTCATTATCATGTGCTGGATTATCATCGCCAACATATCCTTCATCTACTAAAAATCCTTCTGGATTAAATATGCTATAATCAAGTTCTAGTACACCATAATTTTTTCCTGTATATTTATACATTATATATCTCATAATGTTTTCTAAATATTGTGTATCAGAATTTTGTTCTAACAAATAAAATAGCATTTGTGCACCACTAATCAAATTACCTTCTGCACTCATTTTTCTCGTAGAATTTGGTATTTTAAATGGTATTTCCATTAGTCCTATAAAGCTCTTTTTACCGTCTCCTTTTTCTCCTGTTCTATCTTTTTGGTTTACTATCTTACCTCCACCCCATGTTTCTGTTTCGGTAGTTTCAACCATATTATATGTCCTATTTATTTGTTTTAAAACATCTGAAATAACTTTATCTGGTAATCTTCTTGGACCCGCTTCTCCTGTCACATCTGGTCCTTTAACTGTTTTATCATAAATTATAGTATGTTCCATAATCCATGTTTTAGCATAAGTAACTTCTACTCTTGGTACTTGTGTTACAACAGTTGTTATAGTTGTATCAGTCCCGCTTCCAACTATTTCATAACTTATTTTTTCTTCTGTGCGTATTACTTCTTGACTTAATTCATCCCTTATTACTACAGTTTCTATATTTTTTCTTTGCAATTGATAATCAATTGTTTCTGTAGTAATTACAGTAGTTTTATCATACATTAAAGTCAAATATATTTCTGTATCATTTTTTATAATATCTGTTAAACCAGCCAAAAATTCTGGATTTTGAACAATTAAACCTAATATGAAGAAAAACTGTGCTGAAGTAGTATATTGTGTTATCATTTCTTTATAATTAATATATCTTAAAGCTACATTTGTTATTTCTGAAGTTACTCTTCCATTTTCTTCTACTGTTGTGGTAGAGATTTCTGGTACAACTAATTGTGCATTTTCATCAATTGAGAAATAGTTTTTTATATTTTCATCGCCATTTTCTGCCATTTTCTTATATTCGTCTAATGGTTTATAATAAATTCTTTTTATTTGTGATAAATCCGTTGATGTTGCTGTATCTAGCGCTCTATACATAAACACTCGCGGTGGTGTTCCTGCTAAAACATCACCTTCATATTGTTCTCTATTTAATTCTTCTGTAACAGCTTGAGCCTCTATAAACATTCTAACATATTTTCTATTAGCTATCTTTAAAGCTTCTTCATAATTAGCTGCTCCAGTTTCTGACAAATCTCCTGCAAGCTTTAAATCTCCTATATCTATGTCTGTTTTTTGTTTTAATTGTTCTATTATTTCATCAATTTGCTCATCTGTTATTATAATTCCCTCGTCATCTGCAATAAATAAAGAACCTGTAGCTTCAATAATTGCGTCTAATATACTTTTTACTCCATTTCCCACTGCATTAAAAATTCCTAATATAAATGTAGCAAGAATTATAATAATAATAAATGGCATTAATGTACTTATTACTGCATGTATTATAGCTTTCCTTCTAAGTTTTTTATTTTTTGCTAGATTTAATGCGTTTTTAGCAGCCCCTACTACATTTCCTGTTGCTATATTTTTTGCTAAATTTGCAGTATCCTTAACTCCCTGTGTAGTAGACTTTATATCATCAGAGGCTTTTTTTGCTAAATTGTTTTGTGATTCACCATTTTGATTTTCTTGTCCATCAATTGGCTCTTCGTTGTCCCTTTCGTTAAATTCCATAATTTACCTCACATTATATTGGTATTCTAAAATTCAATCTCTCTACATCGTTTGGATTACTATTATATAACTCAGAATCTAGTATTATATTTTGAAATGTAATATATCTAACTTCTCTATATGTATTATAAGCTTTTGCAAATTTAACATTTAGTAGTTTTTGAAAACCAGGCTTTAGACCTAAACTAGCAAGTGGTATTTCATTTATATAAGAAATATATTGGTTTCCATTTTGATCAGTTATAAATATATTATTTGAATCTTGTCCATCATTTATTAAAATACTCTTTTCTGAATAATTTTTAAATGTTATATTGTATATTTCATAATCCATATATACATTTCTAGCATTTATAATAATCTCTATGTCTCTATCTTTTGCTGATTTATTAATTTCTTCTCTCTTTACAAATTTATTTATATTTAATTTAATTTTATTTTCTTCTTGTAATAATGTAATATAATCTACATAGTTTTCTTCTGGAGGTATTCCACCATTTTGTAATAAATTCCCTTCATAAAATGTTACTCTATATGTTATATACCCATCATATACATTCCAAAGTTCCAATTGGTATGATACACTATTTTCCATTATATGCTTAATATAATCGTTTTGAAAATCTTGTAAGGTTGAGTATTCAACTTCTTTACATTCTGTACTTAATAAATTATAAGCTTGTTCATAGTTCTTATTATTACATGCTTCAACAAAACTTTTTATAATTTCAGAATTTATCTTTGCCGTTTCCTCTGACAAATTAACATCACTTATTATAGATTCATTTGGTTTTTCTAAGTCTGTTACTGCATAATCATTTGGATCTTTATTTTCTTTTTGCCTATTTTGTTTTATAGCAGAATTTATTATTGTTAAAAGTATAATAAGAAAGGCTATAACAGCCACACCTATTATTATCTTTTTCTTGTTTTGATTAAAATATCTAATAATTTGGTTCAACATATTATAGCCTCCATACTTTTTAATAAGCTCCTCTTTGTTCCTTCATTTTATTAATTATCCATTCAGTTTGTGCTTGAGCTTGTTCTCTATTTAAACCTCCAGCTTCTAATTCTCTAATATAAGAATTTCTAAGAGATGTAACTTTCTTTTCATCTCTAAAGTAATCAGCATCTTTACCTTTCACTTGTTTCATAATTGTTGTACTTTGTTCTCTTGCCATTCTGCTTCTAACAGCCTCATCATGTATTCCTCTACCGTCAAGTTCAACATTAAGTTTATCTTCTAACTTTAATCCTTTTACTATGTCTTTCATATCTGTTACGCCATTATTATTTAATTCTGCCGCTCTCCTCATTGCTTGATTTAATTCACTTCTAGAAAGTTTGCCTTTACCATAATGTTGACGTATATAATTTCTGTTTGTTTCATCTTTGCTAAAGTTCCTTGCTTGTTCTCTTAAAACAGCTTCTTCTTCGCCATAAGCTCCCTCTCTATATGTACGAGATAGTGCATTTCCCGCTCTTGAAGCAGTATTCATTATTGCATCTGCTCCCGCTGTACCACCTAATGCTGCTCCTGCTGCTCCCATAGATAATACATTATCCATGTCTCCACTTGCAATTCCCATTCCAATACCTACTGCTGCTCCTGCTGCTGTAACTCCAGCACGTAATGCCATACGAGGTGTCGCTTTTACTGCTCTCTTTACGCCAGTTTTTAATACGTGACCTACTCCTCTTCCTATCCTTCCCGCTTTCTGTTTTATTCCGTTACCATCAGTAGCTGTTCTTGTAAATCTTTGTGGTCCTGGACTTGGCATTGGAGATGGTGTTGGCTCTGGTTCTGGTTCTGGATTTGTATCTTGTGCAAATCTAGAATCATTTGCCATCATGTTCCTAATTTCATTTTCATCATAGCCAGAATCTCTTAATATTTGTGCATATTCATCAGCTCCATAAGAA
This sequence comes from uncultured Clostridia bacterium, assembly GCA_944390395.1. Taxonomy (GTDB): domain Bacteria; phylum Bacillota; class Clostridia; order TANB77; family CAG-508; genus CAG-273. The sequence continues at coordinate 10,402 of CALXPY010000007.1, forward strand.
TTTGGTTCATTCAATGATGATTGATATGCATTTCTTGCCATTTGATCTCTTTCAGCTGCATCAAAATCTTGAGTTCCAAAGTTATTTTCATCATAAGCATCTACCATTTGCTGTTGAGCATTTTGAGGAGACTGAGATCTTTGTCTATTTTGGTTACCTGATGTTCCACCATTTGTAACTGGTATTGGACTTCCTGCAAATGCTCCTAATCCACGTGGTGAACTACTTGACTCTATTTGTCCATTGTCTTTTGTTCTAATACCTCTTGATCCACCACCAGATCCACCTTTTGCACCTTTATTTACTGCTCCACTTAATTTCTTGAATACTGCTGCTCCTCCTAATAATCCCGCTGCTGCTCCTAAGCTTCCTGCTGTTTCTCCTCCAATTCCAAAGAATTTACGTAGTAATTTTTCTGCTGGAATTAAGAATGCTAAAAACATTATAGCAAATATTGGATTTACTGTTGCTATCTCCAATGATGATCCTAAAAATGCAGAATACATTAATAAGTGGAATGGTTGTATTAATAAATTAAACAAATATTCTTTAAACCATGAATTAAAAGCTTGTGCTTTTCCATCTCTTATTTTATCTAATGGGTATGTTAATGCTACCATCGGTGCCATTAATGTTAAAAACGCCATTGTAACAACCCTTTTTACATAAGTCCATGTAAACATACATGTACATATTACTAATCCAATATACATTATTAAGTAAATTGTTCTTGAGCCTAAATCCGCATATTGAACTTGAAATCTGCAAAGTCCTGTTAAATCTGTATAGAAATCTGTACCACCAGCTCCTTCTACATGAACTTTAATTTGATTATTTATTTCCATTCCATCAATAACAGTTTCTGTAACTTCTAGCATAAAAGACATTACGTAATGTAAGAAAAATAGAATACATAAAGCAATTAACCAATCCATTAACATTTTCTTATATTTTGCCTTGTCTGAACCAGTACTAGAAATAATTATTCTTATACCTATATATAATAAGACAGATAATAATCCAACTGTTGCTAAATTTCTAAGTGCTACATACCAATTTGCAATTGTAGGCTGTACTAACTCTGCAATATTTCTTTCTTGCATTCCATCATCAGTATACTTTTCTGGATTTATAAAATTTACTTGTAATGCTGGTACTTTATTTGAAAATATTTTTTCTGGTGTATATTTTATTACTGGTATTCCATAATTAGCTGCATCTACACTATCTGCTCCTAACCATGAAAATATTCCATTTATCCAACCTCTATCTAAATCTTCTGAATTGATTGTTATTTCTGTAACATCTCCTGATATTTCGTCTGTTGACGGTTGCTTATAATTCTTTGCACTTACCAAAAATCCTTCAGTTATACTAACTCCATTACCCAAATTTCCATCAAACATAAAGAATTGTAATCCTGCTAATATTGAATCAAATATTCCTGCACAAAAGTCTATTACTGGTCCTAATAAAACACCACCAAAATTATCTGCGACACCTCCACTATCTTCTTCTGTAGTTGAAGTAGTTCCTTGATCTACTTCTCCTGTAGCAGATGAATATGTTGGAACAATAAAGTTGAACAATATTAATAATACTATGGCTATTATAATCTTTTGTGTTAACCCCTTGCTCGTTAGCAATTTCATATTTTCCTCCTAATAATTTGATTGTATTTTTTTCTGTCTCATCTGCATTAATTTATTTAGGTTTGTTTCAACAAATTCAAACTCTTTTGCTGTTGGTTGAATTTGTATTATTGCACTATCTGGTCCTACTTTTAATAATCCTTCACCCTTAAAACATGTAATTAAAAAGTTTGCTTCTCCTGCACTTAATTTAAATACTTCTTTTAAATATTGTATTTCTGATTTATCTTGTGCTAAAAATAGTTTTGTATCAGAAGATGTAAGTACAGCTTGTGCTTCTGGTTTCTCATAAAAATCTTGGAATCTTTGTGAAATAATAGCTAAAGAAACATTTCTTTTTCTGGCACGACGTGCCATTGTATTTAAAAAGTCTACAGCCTCTGGATATGGAAGTAACATCCACGCCTCATCAACTAAAACTCTTTTCTTAAATGCTTTTGTTTTATCTTCGCTATTCTTTTTAACATATTTTTCCCAAATCCATGCAAGTAAAATTTGTTGTGCAAGTGGTCTTGCAAATCTTTCTTCCAATTGAGAAATATCCAAATTTATGAATAATGTACCATCTAATAAATCAAATGTAGATTGTCCATCAAAATATGCCATCTGGCCATCATACTCTCTTATGTATTGTTTCATTACCTTTAGTAAATAACTATAGTGGAAATTATAGTCCACGTTAGTGTTATCCCTTGCTTTTGCTTGAATTCTTTTGTACCATGAACCTATAGTAGGCATTTTCTTTTTCTCTCTGCCAAGCATATTTCCTGACATTCCTGTATTAGATGCTTCGTACAAACTATTTGGATCAGAAGTTATTCCTAAACTTGCATATTCTTCTGCTACTGATTCTGCTATTATTTGTTTTGTAAGTTCGTTTACTTCTTGACTTCTAGTACTTCCTCTTGCCATTGTTATTAATGCTTGTGTAACATCTTCTACTTTGTTTTCTACATTTAAAACTAATCTTTCTCTTCCTGTTATTTCGTCTTTTATAATTTCTGTTTCTATGTCAAATATATTTATAACAGTTTTTGATGTAGGTGAAAGTACTACATTTATTCCTCCTAAGCTTTCTGCAACTATACTATATTCACCTTCTGCATCTAGTGCTAAACTTTGTATTCCCATAAGAACTGCTGATCTAGAAATTAAAGTTTTCATTGTAACTGATTTACCAGCACCAGATTTAGCAAATATAACCATGTTATAGTTTGTTAATGAGTTATGGAAGTTATCAAATAATATTGGTACTCCAGTTTGTTTGTTTATACCCAATGGTATGCCAGAAGGATGTCCTACTTCTGATGTTGTAAATGGAAATACTGTTCCCATTGATCTACGATCAAAAGTGTGGTTTCTTCTTATTTTATCATCCATAAGTGGAAGATTTGATTTAAATGCTTCTTCTTGCATTCCCCATGCACTTTTTACACTTACTAAAGATTTTGACATTTCTGTTGCTAATAACTTTGTATATTTGTCTAAATCTTCTAAGCTATATGCAAATAGTGTAGATACTATAGAAGCTTCATATAATTTGTTATAACCAGCTGCTATTTCATCTCTTAGTTGTTCTGCTTCAAATCTTTTTTGTCCTATTGTACTTTCTCTGTTTATATTTCCTCTGTCTGCTGCCACTATTCTTTCTGTTTCCAATTCATTAATTACTCTATTTAACTCATTTTGTGATCTAGATTCTGGAATTGGATTTATGTATATTGATGTGTTAATATCTCCAAATAAATACATATCTCTAAATAATTCTGGGAATGTACACATTCTTGGTAGTGCTGATACAAAAAAGCTTCTTGCATATCTAGTAACATTAGAGATTATTTTTAAGTGATCTATATCACTAACATCTATTCCACCTGGGGCAATTAATTCTTTAATTGTCTTTTTTCTTAAGATCTCATATCTTTCTGGTTTTGTGTAATCATTACGTACTTCTTCGACTTCTTTTTTATGTTTCTTAAACATTCTCTTCTGTACCTCCTTTTACACTAACTTCTTTTTTTCTTCTTCCCCTTTTCTTTTTCTCATCATTATTTACTTTTTCAATAGCACGTTCAGCAATATCTTCGCCTACAATAGTCCTATTTTGTTCAATAATTAATCTTGCCATTTGCGAAATTAAATCATCCATTGATTCTTCTTTTTTCATTAATTCTTTTTCTTTGTCTGATTTTGCTTCTATTACTTTATTATTAGCTTTTTCAAAAGCTTCTTCTGCTATTTTTCTATCTAGTTCTCTCATCTTCTTGTCTAATACATCTGGAGCTGTTGAATATAGTTCGTCATATCCTGCTCTAATAGCTTTATCAACTCCATAAATTTCTGCGTCATCTCTATTGTACGCTACATATAATAAGTCTACTAATCCATTTGAATCCAATACTTTTGCATTTATTCCGCAGACAGCTAATGTTCTAACAATTGATTGTGCTCTTGTATATAATTCTGAGAAAGCCAAATTTTTAAGTTCCTCTTTGTCAAAATCATTTTGTCCTAAATCTTCTGGATAATATGGTATAACCACATAATACTTTTGATTTAATACATTTTTATTTAAGCTCATTTTTTCTGTTGTATAAATTATATCTTTTCCATATTCATATAAGTTAGTTTGTTTAGTTAATTCAAATAGTGCTTTATCTAATTGTTCTTTTGTATATCTTCCAGATGCAACCATTTGGTTATATTTTTGTCTTTGTTTTTCTAATGCTTCTTCTATTTCATGTACTTTTGATTTATATGTTTGAATACTGCTTTCCAAATTTATTGTTCTAGTTTGTGTATATATTTGTATAGGATGTCTTAATGTATTTAAAAATTGTATAAAACCTTCTTCAACACTGTTTTTTTCCATTTCAGACATTAAGTCATAATTTATACCTTGGCATTCAACTACCATTACATATTTAGTTCCATTTTTTATACAGATCATGTTATCTTCTACTTTATCAAATTCCATAAAGTCAAATACTGATTCTACATGATAAGTTTTAGTAGGCGTTTCTACTGCCGCTTTTTTTTCTTTGCCTGAAGTTTCTCTGTATTTTTCTTTCTTCTTAGAATTTAAGGCAACTATTATTAATATAGTTAAAAGTAAAAACATTACACATAGAACTATTATAAGTGATATAGTTAGTATATCATCCATTGTTTTTGCCCTCCTTATATACATAAATTTTTCTTCCGTTTTTTCTAAACTTTAATGCTCTTTTTATAACATCATCTATATTTTCTCCACCGGTTTTTCTTGTAAATTCAAATTTTGTAATTTCCGGCATTTTAAAAGTTCCAATAATAAAACCTATTATTGCAAATACTATTACAAAGGCAATTCCTACCATATATAGGTTCAAAGCAGAAAAAAGTAAATAAAATAATAATCCTACTCCTCCGCCTATTATAGAATACAAAAAGCTTTTGCCAGAAAATATAAATAATATTCTTCCTTCACCTTTTACATTTCTAGGTAAATTATATGTTCCCATCCTATAACTCCTTTCTTTTGTGCCCATTTATACTTAATAATTATTATATCAAAAAATATCGTAAATTGTAACAAAAAATAAAAAAAAAGTGCATTTTTATGCACTTTTAATAATATTGTAATACTATTGTAATATTGTTGTAACATTATGAAGCTGTATTTCCTGCTGATAAGCTGCTTGCTACATTTACTACAACCATTGTTATTGCAGAAGCTCCAAATATTAATAAAGCTCCTACTAAATAAGGTATCATAGTTTTTTTGTATTCTGCTTTTTCTTGAGCACTTCCCATCATATATTTAATACCTAAAATTAATAATACAACAACTGCAACAACAACACCAACTGTTGTTATTATACCAATTATACTATTACCAATATTTTGGATATCTCCTGATGCTGATGTTTCTGATCCTTTTAAGTTTTCAGCTATTTGTGCTGCATTTATTCCAGATGCACTACAAATTGTTGTTCCTATTGATATAAGCATTAAAACTATTAAAAGTACTCTTAATACATTGACTGCTTTTTTCATAATACCCGTCCTTTCTTTTTATATATTATATATAATATATATCTCTTTTATGAGATAATTTTAAAATCTTTTTTAATTTATGATTGTAAAACAGTAACTACAAGCTTCCAAATTCCGAAAGCTCCAAATATTACTACACAACCAACTATATATGCAATTAATGATTCTGTTATTTTGCTTTTTTGCTCTACACTTCCTGTAACAAATTGTATTCCCAAAAATAATCCAACTATTACTGCTATAATTATCCCTATAATTAATAACGTATTGTAAATAATATTAGACATTTCTTGTATATTATCTTCTGGTAAAACGTTTGAATCTCCCATATTTAGAAAATCATCTGCTCCAGATATTATAGTACCTATTGTTGTATCCGAAGTTGCTCCCCCTCCTGATTGTGGATCATCTGATGTTGCTGCTTTTACAATAGAGGTACTAAATAATAAAACTATTGTTATTATAAGTACTGTTATATACTTTAATACTTTCATATAACCCCTCATTTATTTAAACTTTCTACTATATTTACTATTACTGGCAATATGGTAGATATAGCTACTATAAAGACTACACCTATTATATATGGTATCATAGTTTTTTTGTATTCTGCTTTTTCCTCTACACTACCTATCATATATTTTAATCCTAATATAATTATAGTTATTGCTGCGATTACTATGCCTACTGTTGTTATTGTTCCAATTATATTATTTGCTTTATCTGTTATTTCATTAACAGAAGTTCCGCTAACTGGTTTTTGACTCGGATCATAATCATTTGGATCTATAGCATGTACAAAATTTGGTAGCATTATTAAGCAAACCAAAAGAATTATATTTACTATTAAAATTAATTTATGTTGCTTTACCATATCTCCTCCTGCATATATACTATCTATTATATTATAACTGACTTTTTTTTAAATTTCAAGTATTATATTTTTATATAGACATTTTTTAACAAAAATGTAATAAAATCGTAACATTTCTGTAATTTTAGACATCAGAACAATAGCAGTAGAATTTTCTATTAGATAAAAAAACGACGCGTTCTACACCGGCCAATTTTATTGGTCATAAACACGTCTTTAAAATTTATAATAACTTTTTTAGTTTATTGTTGAAATTGTCTTTTTATCCTTTTCTTTTTTCTTTTTATTTATATCTTTTTTATAATATTTTGCTATCAATTCATCTAATTCTACACTAATTTTATATGTTATACTATAATCTTGTCCACTAACTATGCTATCGTTTAATTTTTCACGTAATTTACAAATTTCATCATTTAACATACATCCACTCTCCTTTTTCGTTATATTTTTCTTTTGTATATATTTAAAATACCATATTTTTACATGTTAGTCAATTCTTTTTGCTTTATTTTACATGATTTTCAAGCATTTTCGTACGACATTTTTCTTTGTTTTAGTTCTTTTTTTCTCAATTTGTTTTTGCTTCTTTTTTTTAGTTTTATAATTATATTATTTTTTACAAAAAACCACAATATTTTTAGACATTTTTCTTCAACATTAAGATTATATTAATAAACTATAGAAATTACCATCCTTTCATCTTTAAATACACTGTTTAACACTTCTTGTACATATTTTTTATTTACTGTTTTAAATTCTTCTATATAGTCAAAACTATTTATGCCCTTAAACTTATCTGCCATAAACATTCTAGCAATATTAGCAACACTATTATATTCTGTTACATAATCTCCATATATCTTCTTTTTTATTCTTTCAAAATGTTCATCATTTAATCCACTATTCTTATATTCATTTACTTTTTCTTTCAATTTAGAATAAATGGTTTTAGGATCTTTTGATTGTCCAGAAATTAATATATGTGCGTAAGTTTGACTAAATTCATATTCCAAATCTGGCTTTGCCAATAAAATCCCATTATCATATAATTCTTTATACAAATCTGAGCTTTCCCCCAACAACATATTTAGCAAGATTTCTATGGCTATATGCTTTTTCACTATATCTTTTGATTGTAACTCACTATCTTGGTATCCTATCATAAAAATTGGTGTACTAACTCCCATTTTCTTTTCTGACATTTCTTTATTAATTTTATTTTCTTTTTCAGGATATAATCTTTTTATTTCTCCAGCACTTTCTTTTTTTACAAGTCTTTTCTTTATTTCTTCTAATAAATTTTCTGGATTAAAATCTCCACATACTGTAAGTACCATATTTGATGGATGATAAAAAGTATTATAGCATTTATATAAAACATCTGGAGTTATTTTACTAATTGATTCTACTGTTCCTGCAATGTCAATTTTAACTGGATTTTCTTTATATAAACATTCCATAGTTCTCATATATAATTGCCATGCTGGATCATCATCATACATTTTTATTTCCTGAGCTATTATATTTTTTTCTTTTTCTACATTTTGATCTGTAAAGTAAGGATTTTGTACATAATCCATTAATTCGTCTAAACCTTCATAAAAATTATCTGTACATTCAAACAAATAAGCTGTATGGTCATTTGTTGTATATGCATTAGCATCTAGACCTAATGCCATTAACGTATCTAAACTATTAGTTCCATTTTGTTGTTCAAACATTTTATGCTCTAGAAAATGAGCGACTCCATCTGGTATAGATACTTCTTCTCCAGTATCTGGGACAATAAATTTATTATCTATTGATCCAAAATGAGTTCCCCAAATTATATATTTTTTATTTGTATTGTTTTTAGGAATAATTATAACTGTTAATCCATTTTCTAGTTTTTCTATATAAGCTTTTTCTTTTATAAGTGAACTTTCAATTAATTTCATATAAACATTCAGTCCTTTCTATTAATCTCTTAAAAAATAGATTGTATTTATTTTTATATTTTTTGATAATTCTACAACTTCGTTTCTTGTTACTTTATTTATTTTTTCTATATATTCTTCTAGTGAATTATATTCTCCACTTAAATCTTGACCATAATAGTATGTTATTTCTGTATCTTGTTCTTCAGCAATACTTTTCATTGATGAGGTAATTAATTTTTTAGCACTATTCATATCTTCTTCTGTAAAATTTCCATTTTTTATATCTTCTAATTGTTCCTTTATTGTTTCCAAAGCTTTATTATATTTATCTATTTCTATTCCACATCTTATAAATATACTATCTTTAACTCTAACAAAGTTTGATCCAGCAGAGTATGCTAATCCCTCTTTTTCTCTTACATTTTGGAATAATTTAGAATTTGCTCCTCCTCCCAAAATGGCATTATATACAGAAGAAATAAATTTATGATTTTCTAAATTACTATCTATTTTTAAGCCTATAACTAATTTTCCTTGACTTACTTGCATTTTTTCTTCTATGTTTTTTACTTCCTTAGAATCTAATTCATTATCAACTACAACATTTACTTTTCTTCCATTAATGTTATTTAATCTATTTATAATATTTTCTTCTACATTAATATTTTCTCCTGAACAGAAAATATCTATTTTAGCTTCTGCTATTACTTTTTTATATTGATCATATAAACTTTTTTCATCAATTTTTTCTAAGTCTTCTATACAACCGTATTTATAGTTTCCGTAAGGTTTCCCCTTATACATTTCTTCTATACATCTATCTAATGAATATCTAATTTTATTATCTTTTTTAGCTTCTATTATTTGTTTTAAATTGTTTCTTTCACTATCTACATATTCTTTTTTAAAGCAGTCATTTTCTATTAATGGATTAAAAACAAAATCCAACAATAAGTCAATTGCTTTTACATTTAAGTTCTCTTTTTCAGGCAAAAATTGCTCATTTATCGTTTCTAAATAGAACTTGATAACTTGCATATCTCCATTTTTGTCTACTCCAAAGTCAGAGCTAGCTCCATACATTTCTTCAAGTTTTTTACTTATTAATTCTTGAGATTGCAAATTAGCTGTACCTCTTTTTAACACAGCTGTTAAAAGAGCATTACTTGTGGCTGTTTCTTTTTCTAATGGAACAGCTAAATATATTGCAAATAAATTTGTCTTAAACTTATTAGTGTTAATTAAGTGTAATTTAATTCCTTCTTTTAAGTCTTTTTTTATATATTTCATTAATTTCAGTCCTTTCAAAATATCTAGATTTTCTATATTATTATAATATAATTTTTGTAAAATATACAATATGTTTTATCACAAAATTCCAATAATATTCAATATATTTTATCACAGAATTCCAGTATTTTTTTGTGTTTTTTTCACAAAATTCCAGAATTGTACATATTGGTTAACTAAGTTGATTTTCTATTAAACGAAAAGGTTACACAAAACGTGTAACCTTTTTATTTCTTTTAATTTAATAATTTTTTTACCATTTCATTTATTGCTCTTCCATCAGCAGCTGCTCCGATTTTTTCTTTTGCAGCTTTCATTACATTGCCCATGTCTTTCATTGAAGTAGCCCCTACTTCTTCAATAATTTCTTTAACTTTTGCTTCTAACTCTTCTGCTGATAATTGTTTTGGTAAATATTCTTCTAAGATTGAAATTTCTTCTTTTATTTGAGAAATTAAATCTTCTCTTCCTGCTTTTTCATAATCAGCTAATGAATCTTTTCTTTTTTTAGCTTCTTTAGCTATTACTTCTATAATTTTATTATCATCTAATTCTATTTGTTTATCTTTTTCTACTTGTAATATAGAAGCTCTTACCATTTGTACAACATTTTTTCTAATTATGTTTTTATCTTTCATTGAGTTTTTTAAATCTTCTAATAATTTTTCTTTTAACATGTTATACCCTCCTGTAATATATTATTTATATATACCAATTTTAATTATTGGAAATATAATTCCATATAAATTCAAAAAAGTTGAAAATTAGCCATAGTATTCTAATTTCCAACCTCCTATTTTAAAATTTTCTTTTTCTAGCAGCCTCTGATTTTTTCTTTCTTTTAACACTTGGCTTCTCATAGTGTTCTCTTTTTCTGACTTCTTGCAATACTCCGTTTCTTGCACATTGTCTTTTAAACCTTTTTAAGGCATCTTCTATATTACCATTATTAACTTTAACCTCTGACATTATTATTCCCCTCCCTTCAGTAATTACACTCTTACGTGCGGGATAATTATAAAAGAGTATAATATAAACTCTTTCGCATAGCTTATATTATACTCTATAATTCCTTATTTTGTCAACATTAGTAAATATTTATTTTAAATTTATACTGCAACTTGTACTATTTTGTGTTCATGTATACATTTAGGTACGTCTAATATTCTTTGGTTTTCTGAACCTTTAAATTTTAAAGTTGGATTTTTTAAATCTTCTCTAAATCTTCCATCCACTAGTACATCTATATTAGCTAATGTTTCGTTTGTAATTTCATCATTTCTATCCATTAGTTCTTCTAATGTGTAGCCAGAATAGCACCAGATATTAAAATTAGGACGAACTTCTTTTATAGATTTTATAAAATCTAATACTTCTGGAATATTTTCTTTGCATAAAGGTTCCCCTCCGCTTAAGGTTACTCCCTTTAATATTGAATTTTCACATATTCTATTTATTATTTCTTCTTTATTAAATTCTTGTCCATAATTAAAGTTCTGTGCTTCTTTATTATGGCAACCAGGGCAATTATGTGGACACCCACTCACAAACAATACTGCTCTCCAGCCTAAACCATTTGATATACTTTCATCATAAAATCCTGCCATTTTCATATTTTTATCCATCCTTTCTGGTACAATTATTCTTTTTATTTATTATCAGCTAATCCTGTATGTGTAACTCTATCTCTTAACTCTGCTAATTTTGCTGAATTCCAACGTGATGTTGTTCCTACTAAATATCCTGTTATTCTTTGAATTGTGTCTATTTCTTCACTTCCACAAACTGGGCATTTCTTTAAGTTTGCATCTGCATTTTCAAAACCGCAATTCATGCATCTTGATCTTGTATGATTTACACTACCATATCCCATATCATACTTGTCCATTAAATCTACAACTGCTTCTATTGTTTCTGGATTGTGTGTAGCATCTCCATCTAATTCAATATAGAAAATGTGTCCTCCTCCTGTAAGTGCATGGTATGGAGCTTCTATTTTTGCTTTATGTTCTGCTGTACATTTATACCAAACTGGTACATGGTTACTATTTGTATAATATTCTCTATCAGTAACTCCTAAAATCACTCCATATTCTTTTCTGTCTATTTTTGTAAATCTACCAGAAAGACCTTCTGCTGGTGTTGCTAATACTGAATAATTTAAATCATATCTTTCAGAGAATCCTGTTACCATTTCTTTTAGCTCTCCAATTATTTCTAATCCTAATTTTTGTGCCTCATCAGACTCTCCATGATGTTTTCCTGTAAGTACTGTTAATGCTTCTGCTAAACCTATAAATCCAATTCCCAATGTTCCTTGTTTTAATACTGGTTCAACACTTTCATAAGGTTTTAAGTTTTCGCTTCCTTCCCATAATCCTGACATTAATAATGGGAATTGTTTTGCAATTGCTGTACATTGGAATCTATATCTATCATATAATTGTCTTGCTACTACTCCTGCATATTCTTCTAACTTTTGCATGAATATTTTCTTGACTGTTTTCTTGTATTGTGCTGTCATAAATTCCTCGCTGCCTCTTCCTAAGTCAAATTTAATTCCTAATTGTTCTTGTGCTTTATATGCTGATTCAATAGCTAATCTTGGTAAATTCATTGTTGTAAATGATAAATTTCCTCTTCCAACTGATGTCTTTTCTCCATGTCTATTTTCAAAAACTCTTGTTCTGCAACCCATTGTTGCACATTCATACATATATCTTTTTGGATCATCTGCTCTCCATTTTTCATGTCTATTAAATGATGCATCTAAGTTTATGAAATTTGGGAAGAATCTTTTTGCAGCTACTTTGCAAGCTAATTTATATAAATCATAGTTTCTATCTTCTGGTAAATAATTTACTCCTCTCTTTTTCTTCCATATTTGAATTGGGAATATTGGAGTTTCGTTATTTCCTACACCTCTTTCTGTAGAAAGTAATACTTCTCTTATAATACATCTACCTTCTGGTGAAGTATCTGTTCCATAATTTATAGAACTAAATACAACTTGATTTCCTCCTCTTGAATGAATAGTATTCATATTATGTATAAAAGCTTCCATTGATTGATGAACTCTACCTACAGTATTATTTATAGCAGCTTGTAAATCTCTTTCTTTTCCTTCCAATCCTTTTAAATCTCTCTTTATATAGTCTTCTGGTTGATAATCTAGTAAATCAGATAAATCTTTATCTAGTAACTCTGCTATTTTATTAACTTCTTCTTTAAAAGTAAGTTTAACATAAGGTGCTAAGTAATAATCAAAAGCTGGAATAGCTTGTCCACCATGCATTTCATTTTGTACTGTTTCCATAGAAATACAACCTAATATACTTGCAGTTTCTATTCTTTTAGCTGGTCTTGAAGCACCATGTCCTGCTTTAAAACCATTTTGTAGTATTTTATCAAGTGGATGTTGCAAACATGTTAATGATTTTGTAGGATAATAATCTTTATCATGTATATGAATATATCCACCTTTTACAGCGTCTTTTGCTTCTTGAGATAATAAGAAATCATCAACAAAAGGTTTTGTAGTTTCAGATGCAAATTTCATCATCATTCCTGCTGGTGTATCTGCATTCATATTTGCATTTTCTCTTGTAATATCATTTGCTTTTGCACCTATTATATCCAAAAATACTTCTTTAGTTTTAGACTTTCTAGCTACATCTCTATTATATCTATAAGTAATATAGCTTTGCGCAACTTCTTTTCTTGAAGAAGCCATTAATTTTTTTTCTACTGCATCTTGTATTTCATATACCGATGTTTGTAATTTATCCTCAAATTGTTTTTCTACTTGTTGTGCAATTTTATTTGCCATATCTATATCAACACCACCTGGTGTTTGTGACATTGCTAATGTTATTGCCTTAATTATTCTTTCTTTATTAAATTCTACTACTCTTCCATCTCTTTTTATTACTTGCATTTTTTTGCCCCCCATTTTTTTATTTTTTGTATTTTAAATTTGTCCTTATATTATATTAAGTTTTTTATAATGTCAAAACTCTAGTTTTTATGTTTATTATTTCTCCTTTCCTTACTCCCTCATATTTTTTCTTTAATTCATCAAATATGTAAAAAATGATTTTTAGACAATTAAAAAACATTTTTTGTTTATTTTAGGCTATTTTTAATTTTTTTCAAAAAAATTTTATATTTTTCAAAAAATCGTTTTTTGGATATTTGCACTTTTTATTTTTTATTGTTTTTTGATAAATTCGCCATTTTACTAGTTTTAATTAATTCTTTCTTTTGTTTTATTTTAAAAAATTTCACTTTTTCGAAAAATCATTTTTTTGTTTTCATGTATTTTAATTGTTTTATTTATACTTGAGATTTCATTTAAACATTTTAATTACAAAAAAAGAAGGTTTTAATACTCAACCTTCTTTTTTAGATATTCTCTATTTTACTTTCTATAATTTTTATTTTATTGTTTCTATTGCTTTTTCTGCATAAGAATTGTTTATTACTTTGCTATGTTCAACTCTTTGATCTAATTCTTCTGCTTCTTGCATTACATCTTGTAATAGATTAAATGATTCTTCAGTTAACACTGGTGTTTCATTCCATGCATCTATATCCATATAGCTTTGTATAGCATTTGCTAATGTATCTACATCTGTATCTGGGAAGAAATCAACAATACTTTCTGCTATTTCTTTTGCACTATGATTTTGAACCCATAATTGTCCTTTATAAATAGCATTTGTAAATCCTTGTATTATTTCTTCATTTTCATTTATATAACTTTTCTTAGCAAAATAAGCTGTGTATGGAATTTCTCCTGAAGCTTCTCCTACTGATGCCACAATATATCCTTTTCCTGAATCTTCTGTTAAAGATGCTGTTGGTTCAAATAATGTTACATATTCAGCTTCTCCACCTGCAAAAGCTCCAGCCATTAAATCGAATTTAATACTATCATCCAATACCAAATCTTTTTGAGGATCTATACCATTTTTCTTTAATACATATTCAAATGTCATATATGGTACTCCACCTTTTCTACCTGGTATTACAGTTTTTCCTCTTAAGTCATCCCAACTAAAATTATCTGTAGGTTCTTTACTTACTAAAAATGATCCATCTCTTTTTGTCATTTGTGCAAATACTTCTGCATAATCTTCTTTTCCTTCGTTATATACATATATTGCTGCTTCTGGTCCAGCAAATCCGATATCGCTTTGGTTTGCAAGAACTGCAGTCATTACTTTATCTGCTCCTTGACCTGTTGTAAGTTCTATTTCTATTCCTTCTTGTTCAAAAAATCCTTCACTTATTGCAACATACTTCGGAGCATAAAACACTGAACGTGTAACTTCATTTACCCTTACTTTTTGTAATTCTGATACTTCTGAATTATTTCTACCAAAGAAAACAAATAATCCAACAGCTAGAATTACTATAACTATTAATACTGAAATTATAATTTTCTTTTTCACAGAAATTCAATCCCCCTCTTTTATTCATGCCAAAGGAGATTAAACATTTTGGCATGTTATTTTTTTATTTTTTCTATTATATCAATATGTTTTTTCTCCATTGATATAAATTTTTATCTTATTTCCTACCAGACATTTTTTTCATAACTATTTTTTCACATATAACTATTGTTTGATACATAATTGCTGCTACGATTGCAAGTATAATTACTCCTGTCATTACTAAATCTAACTGGAACACCTGACCACCATATACAATTAAATATCCTAAACCAGCCTTAGAAACTAAAAACTCTCCTGATATTACTCCTACTAAAGATAATCCAACATTTACTTTTAAAGAATTAAAAAATGTTGAAATGTTAGCTGGAATTACTATTTTAGTTAAAATCTGAAATTTATTAGCATTAAATGTTTTGGCCATTTTTATTAATTCACTATCTGTATTTATAAATCCATTTAATATCTCTAGTACAGTTACAATTAGAGAAATTGCAAGTGCCATTACTATAATAGCTGGCATTCCTGCTCCAACCCAAATTATTATTACAGGTCCTAATGCTACCTTTGGTAAACTATTTAGCACTACTAAAAAAGGTTCACTAACTTTTGATAAAAACTTTGACCACCATAAAATAATTGCTATAAGTACTCCCAAAATAGTTCCTAATAAGAATCCTATTATAGTTTCTGTGCACGTTACTTGTAGATGTAATAAAAGGTCATTTGATGATAAATTCATAAAAGTTTTTACAATTTCTGATGGTTTACTAGTTATAAAACTGTCTATTATTCCTGCATCAGCTAGTAATTCCCAACCAACTATAAATACAACAACTATAATTAATCTAGTACAAAATATAGCTATCTTATTTCTTTTGATTTTCTTTAAGTATTTTTTTCTATCTTCAGATATATTTACTTCATTCATGTACATCAAGCTCCTTCCATATAGTATCAAAATATTTACTAAATTTAGGGCTTTCTCTACAGTTAATTGGTGTTCTATTTGGTATTTCAAAATCAATTGTATGAATATTTTTTACTACCGCCGGTCTACTAGAAAGAACCACTATTCTATCAGACATACTTATTGCTTCTGATATATCATGTGTTACAATTAATGCTGTCATATTTTCTTTTCTTAATATATTAAATATGTCATTTGTAACCATTATTCTAGTTTGATAATCTAATGCAGAAAAAGCTTCGTCTAATAATAATATTTTGGGTTTTATTGCTAATGTCCTAATTAATGCTGCTCTTTGTCTCATACCTCCTGAAAGTTGATTAGGGTATTTATCTTTAAATTCATATAGATTATACTTTTTTAATAATTCATCAACATATTTTTCATTTTCTGCATTTTTTTGCTTTCTTACCTCTAATCCGAACAATATATTATTATATATTGTTCTCCATTCTAAAAGGCTGTCTTTTTGTAGCATGTAGCCTAATCCACCATCTATTTCTATTTCGCCAGATGTTTTTTCTTCCAAACCAGCTATAATAGATAGAAGAGTAGACTTTCCACATCCGCTAGGACCAATTATGCTAACAAATTCTCCTTCTTTTACTCCAAAACTTATATTAGATAAAGCTTCTATTTCTCCGTTTTTCGCCTGGTACTTTTTAGTTATGTTCTTTAGTTTAACTACCTCTTTCATAAGTACCTCCTATAAATTTATCATAATGTATATTATGCAAGTAGACATAAATATGTGATTCTTTACTTATGCTATAGTAATTAAAACCTTTTTCTATTATTCGTAACTTAGTAATTCTATTTTATTAGAGATAAATTTAGGATTATTATTTATTTCTTCACTTAACTCCGTACTTAAATATTTTTTATTATCATCTGCAAATACAGTTACAAATGGTTTTTTTGTTTCTTTTCCTGCTATTGCACATCCAATAAAATTGGCTCCAGATGAAATTCCTACTCCTATTCCTAATTGACATGATAATTTTCTGGCCATATTTATTGCATCATCATCATTTATTAAAATAACTTTGTCAATAATATTTTTATCTAAAAGTTCTGGTATAAATTCATCACCTATTCCTTCAATTTTATGAGAACCTATTATTCTATTTTTTGAAATTAATGGCATTTTATCTGGTTCTATTGCGACTATTTCTATATCTTTATTATAATTTTTTAATTTTTTTCCTACTCCTATTAATGTACCTCCTGTTCCAACTCCAGAAACAAATCCTCCCATATCTTCTTCTATTTGATTAATTATTTCTTGAGCTGTAGTTTCGTAATGTGCCAAGATATTATCTTTATTTGCAAATTGGTTTGCTAAAAATCCACCTTTTTCTTTGGCAAATTTTTTTGCTTCTTTTATACATCTTTTAAATCCACCTTGCCCTTTAGAAAACAAATATACTTCTGCTCCATACATTTTCATTATTTTTACTCTTTCTTCACTTACCCAATCTGGCATAAAAATGTACACAGGATGGTTATAATGTTTGCCTAAAGCTGCTAATGAAATTCCTGTATTTCCACTTGTAGCTTCTATTATTGGCATCCCTTCTTTTAATTCTCCTCTTTCTTTTGCTTTATTTATTATGTAATATGCTACTCTATCTTTTATACTTCCTGTTAAATTAAAACTTTCTAGTTTTGCATAAATGTACTTTATTTTATCTTCATATCTATACCTTATTTTTATAATAGGTGTATTTCCAATAGTATTAATAACAATCTCCCCCTTTCTTGTAATAATATATTATATTTATTATTTTTGTAAATGTTAATTGTTGAAAAATTTCTATATTTAATATATAATTAAATATAGAGTTTTAAAAAGGGGGGATATTATGGAGAGAATTGCCGTTCTATCTGATGTACATGGTAATATAACTGCATTAAACGCTGTTTTAGATGATATTCGAAAACGTGGTATAAGCAATATTTATTGTTTAGGTGATAGTGTGACCAAATGCGTTAATCCAGATTTAGTTATAGATACTTTGCGTGCTAATTGTAAAGTAATTTTAAAAGGTAACTGCGATGAAGTTATTGCCAGACCAGATATACAACCTGGCAGATTTTGGAGCAGAGATAAAATAGGTGAAGAACGTGCCAATTTTTTACGTAATTTACCCATTTCTTATGAGTTTTATTTAAGTGGCTACTTAATAAGATTATTTCATGCTTCTCCTTTTGCTTTAGATTATATTTTTAATCCAATGTTTGCAAATAGAGAAAATGCATATTCAGAAAGAGAAATAATAAGTCCTCTAAAACTTTTTGAGAATACCAAACTAATTGGTAAAACTGCAAATGATCCTATTCCAGACATTGTTGGATATGGTCATATACATACACCAAATTTATTTAGATTTAAAAATAAAACCATATTTAATCCTGGAAGTGTTGGAATTCCAATTGAGATGGAAAATAAGGATTTTGATGATCCTACTAATAAATTTTCTACTTTGGCTTCTTACATGATTTTAGAAGGTGAATTGGATTCTAAAGAATTGTCTAGTATATCTTTTAGTTTAGTAAGAATTAAATATGATATTCAAAAAGAAATTGAGTATTTACAAAAATCTGATATGGCAAATAAAGATGAAATTATAACCAATTTATTAACTGCCACTAATGTTTAATTAAAGAGGTATTATGGATAGTAGTCTGCGAAAAGCAAAAAATATTTTAGTTAAGTATAATCAAGAACATTTATTACAATTTTATAATAGTTTAAATGATTCTGAAAAAAATATATTAGTAAATCAAATATTAAATATTGATTTTGAAAAAATTTTGGATTTATACAATAATTCTAAAATTTACAACAAATGTAGTATCGGTATGATATCTCCATTAAAACATATTAATAAATCAAAAATTTCTAAAGATGATTACAATAAATATGTTACTATTGGAGAGAATTTTATTCAGAAATCTAGATTTGCTGTAGTAACCATGGCTGGTGGACAAGGTACAAGACTTGGAATAAAAGGTCCAAAGGGTACTTTTGAGTTAGATATACTACCTAAAAAATCATTATTTGAAATTATTTGTGACAAACTTAAAAATGCCAATTTAAAATATAATATTTCAATACCATGGTATATAATGACAAGTACTCAAAATCATGAAAAAACTGTTAATTTCTTTGAAGAAAGAAATTATTTTGACTATGGAAAAAATAATGTAATATTTTTCAAGCAATCTAACTTACCATTAATTGATCTTGATGGAAAATTAATTCTTGCTGAACCTTATCTTATTAACGAAGGTTCAAATGGTAATGGCGATGTTTTTAAAGCAATGAAAAATAACAATATTATCAGTGATATGAAATCTAAAGATATTGAACTTGTATTTTTTTCTGGTGTTGATAATGTATTATTAAAGCCTGTAGATCCTTTATTTATTGGATTAACACTTTATAATAATAAAGAAATTGCTGCAAAAACAATTTTTAAAGAAAATGCTAATAGTAAAGATTGGGTATTTGCAAGAAAAAATAATAAGCCTGGCATTATAAATTGTAGCGATTTTGTTGAAGAAATAACTGAGTTAAAAGATGAAAATGGTGATTATTTATATAGGGAATTAAACATATTGGAGCATCTATTTACAATTAAAGCTATTGAAAAAGTAAGTAATGTTGAATTACCTTACCATTTGGCTTTTAGAAAGAACCCTTTTGTTAACTATGAAGGTATGAAACAAGTACCAGAATCACCTAATACATATAAATTCGAAACTTTTATATTTGATGCTTTTAACTATTTTGATGACATACAATTATTGCGTGTAGATGATGAAGAAGAATTTTCACCTATAAAAAGTTTTAATGGCAAATACAACCCTGAGAGAGCAAAAATAATGTACAAAAAATGTTATAATGTTTGATAAGTGTGTTTTTTAACACACTTTTAATTTTTATCTGAAAATATTGCATTTTTTATGTGATTTATTTTGTATCTATTATATTTTTTCATTACTTCTATTACATCTATCCTTATAAAATTATTTTCTAAATTATGTATATGAACATAGTATTTCACAGCCTTATATAAATGTTTTTGTTTTATATTATGTACAGCTTCTCCCGGTGTTCCATAAGATTTATTTCTTCTTGTTTTTACTTCTATAAAAACATATTCAATTTTATCAAGTGCAATAATATCTATTTCTCCTGCTTTACAAGTGAAATTTTTTTCTATTATTTCATATCCTTTTGAAATTAAATATTGTTCTGCTATTTCTTCCCCTTCTTTTCCTAAAATATGTTTTTTATCTATAATATTACCTCCTTTTTATCCTTTATACTCGTACATATTCATTACCAGGTAAACTTTTTATTAATCCCTGTAACTCTAGCATAAAAATTTTTTGATTTACTTCTGATATATTTAATTTTAATTGTTTGCAAATATCATTTATATTAATTGGTACATTACTAATTAATTTGTATATATCATCATATTCTGTTTCTACCTTTTCTTTTTCCTGTGTTTCTGAAATAAATTCATAATGTTCTAAAATATCGTCAACTGTAATTACAAGATTGCATCCATTTTTTATTAAATTATTTGGCCCTCCTCCTACTGTAGATTCTAAATTATGTGGTATACAAAACACTTCCTTCTTTTGTTTTAATGCATGATGTGCAGTAACTACACTACCGCTTCTGACTCGTCCTTCTATTAATAGTACTCCCATAGAAATTCCAGCTATTATCCTGTTTCTTCGAGGGAAACTAGATAAATCCACCTCTTTTTCAGGTTGATATTCAGTTATTATACATCCACCTTCAGCAATTATTTGATTATATAGTTCTAGATTTTGTTCTGGATATATATGTTCAAATCCCGCTCCTAATACTGCAATTGTTTTACCTTTTCCATTTTTTGCTCCCTGATGTGCTGCTGTATCTATTCCTATTGCCATTCCACTTATAACACAAATATCTTTATTTGATAGTCCCTTAGAAAATTTAAAAGCTTGTTTATATCCATAATCTGTACAATTCCTTGAACCTACTATAGCTATAGAAGGCTTATTTAATAAATTAGCATCACCTTTTACATATAAGCAAGTTGGTGGATCAGGTATATTTAATAATCTTTTTGGATACCTTGGATCATTTTGTTTTATAATTTCTATAATTATCACTTGTCCTTTTATTTAATTTTTCCAATACTTTTTATCTAAACTTCTATATTGTATTGCCTCCGCTATATGGGTTTTATCTATATTCTCTTTTCCCTGCAAATCTGCTATTGTTCTCGCAACCTTTAATATCCTTCCATAAGCTCTTGCACTTAGCCCCAATCGTTCAAAAGCTGCCTGTAAAATATAATTACTTTCTTTATCTAATCTACAATACTTTTCTATAAGCTTTGGTGTTAAATCAGAATTAGAATATATTTTTTCTTCCTTATAGCGTTCAATTTGAATCTTTCTGGCTTTATTTACTCTTTCTTTTATTTCTTTTGATGTTTCTATAGTATCTTCACTATTTAGTTTTTGGTATTTAACTGGTGTTACTTCAATTTGTATATCTATTCTATCTAATAATGGTCCACTTATTTTATTCATATATTTTGAAATCATTTGAGGAGTGCAATTACATTCTTTTTCTTTTGATCCATAATAACCACAAGGACATGGATTCATTGAAGCAATGAACATGAAATTACATGGATATGTTAAACTTGCATTTACTCTACTAATAGAAATATTTTTATCTTCTAATGGTCCTCTCATGACCTCCAATACATTTTTATTAAATTCTGGTAATTCATCTAGAAATAGAACTCCATAATGCGCTAAACTTATTTCTCCAGGTTTTGGTATTCTTCCTCCTCCTACCAAAGAACTAGAAGAAATTGTATGATGTGGTGCTCTAAATGGTCTTGATGTTATTAGTGGAATATCTTTAGACAATATGCCTGCTATACTATGAATTTTTGTTATTTCCAATGATTCTTCAAACGTTAAATCTGGTAGTATAGTAGGTATTCTTTTAGCCATCATTGTTTTTCCACTACCTGGACTACCTATAAGTAAACAATTATGACTCCCTGCTGCTGCTATTTCCAATGCTCTTTTTATATTTTCTTGTCCTTTTACTTCTGAAAAATCAAGATTATATTTATTTTCACTTGTAAATATTTCTTCTATATTCATTTTACTTGGCAATATTTCCAATTGCTTATTTAAATAGAATACCACATCTTGTAGTCTCTCAACACCAACAACCTCTATGCCATTTATAATTGCAGCTTCCTTTGCATTTTCTTTTGGAATTATTACTTTTTTTATTCCTAATTTTTTTGCCTCTATACACATTGGTAAAACTCCATTTACACTATTTATTTTTCCATCTAATGAAAGTTCACCAATGAAAACTGTATTTTCCAAATCCAGATTTTGTATTTCTCCCATACAGATTAATACACCTATTGCAATTGGTAAATCAAAGAATGATCCTTCCTTTTTAGTGTTTGCTGGTGCTAAATTTACTACAATTCTTCTACTTTGCAATTCATATCCTGAATTTTTAATAGCAGACCTTACTCTCTCTTTTGACTCTCTTACACTAATATCTGGCAAGCCTACAATCTCCCAATACGGAATTCCAGCAGAAACATCCACTTGCACATTAACAACATAGCCTTCTAGTCCATGTAGAGACATACTTTTTACATTTGATAACATATTAAAAAACATCCTTTTTGAAATTATAAGAATTAAAATCTTTGAATTAAATTTTTTGAAATAATAACAATAGTGAACTTATTTTTATTATTTAAGACAAAATATATATTTATTATATAGTCTTCTTGTAAATTTGCAAGTATTTTCGTACAAGCTTTTTCGACAATATATTTCAAAAAACGTAGATATTGAAGATATGTAACCTTCTATATCTACGTCTTTAAATAATAATAAATCTATATAAAACTCTTATACACATAAAACATTCTATATTTTTATAAGTTCATAGTTAGATGTTCCTAAACCAATTTTTTCTCCATGTTCTATCTGACTTTCCCAATTTGTTTCTGGATGATTGATATGAAAATTATCTTTTTCTTTTATATTCTTTTCTATATTTTCACTTAATCTGCTATTACTTAACGCTTCTTGTGAATTTACTAAATCTGCACAAGCTTTATCTAATGCAACTGGATCAAAAGAAGCAAGCATTCCTATATCTGGAACTATTGGTGCATCATTTTCTGAATGGCAATCACAATTAGGAGAAACATCACATATTAAACTTACATGAAATTGTGGTCTATCTTTTACAACTGCCAAAGCATACTCTGCCATCTTTTTATTTAAAACATCATTTGCTTCATCATTAGGAGATTTTATTGCATCAAAATTACAAATTCCAATACATCTTCCACATCCTACACATTTATTATGATCTATATGTGCAATTCCATTATCATCATAACTAATTGCTCCATGTGCACATATTTTTATACATCTTTTACATTTTCTACATTTGTTTTCATTTACATTTGGTTTTCCACTACTATGCATTTCCATTTTTCCTGCTCTAGATCCACAACCCATGCCAATATTTTTTATTGCTCCACCAAATCCTGTACTTTCATGTCCTTTAAAATGATTTAAAGAAATAAACACATCAGCATCCATAATAGCTGTTCCTATTTTAGCATTTTTTACATATTCACCATCAATTGGCACTATTGTTTCATCTGTACCTTTTAAACCGTCTGCAATAATTACTTGACAACCTGTAGAATATGGAGTAAATCCATTTTCATAAGCTGCATCTAAATGGTCTAAAGCATTTTTCCTTCTACCTACATATAAAGTATTACAATCTGTTAAAAATGGTTTTCCACCTAATTCTTTTACTACATCTGCTATTGCTTTTGAATAATTTGGTCTTAAATAAGCTAAGTTTCCTGGTTCTCCAAAATGAATTTTTATAGCTACATACTTGTTTTCAAAATCAATATTTTCAATTCCTGCTTTTTTAACTAAATTTTTAAGTTTTTGTAATAAATTCAAACCTGGTCTAGCTCTAAAATCTGTAAAATACACTTTTGCCTTTTCTTCCATATTTAATCACATTCCTCCCTTAAAGTACAAATCTAGTTGAAAAATAATTAATTTTTCAACTTTAATCATGCCTTTTGCATATTTTTATCTTGTATATTATATCACTAAGGAATGTAAAAATCCAGATTTAAATTTTCCATCTTAGCGTATCTGCGATTCGCTAAATATGACTCTGCTTCTTATTGTACTAGAAGACTTCCTAATTTTATTTCCATATTCTGGTGTATGACTATCAGGATTCAGTGCTACTTAACATAAAGTGTAAGGCGAAAGGAATAGCCGCTGTGCTTGCCAGTCGCACCGTTGCGGCCCCTGTAAGCCGTGTACCTGTTGCTACCGCTGTAACTACCTCCCCTACACACACAAGGGTGAGCAAGACTGCTACCCGTGCTCGTAGAATATTCTGTTGTCCATTCCCAACAATTTGATGCCATATCATGGATATTACATACTTCATCGCCTATAGTTCCCGTATTCATTAATGAAGTGTTTACACTTTTTTTATTAGCATAATTAGTATTTTCCATTTCTTGTATAAATACTATTGCTGTATCCCACGCATAACTATTTACTAAATCACTCTCTACTCCTACATTATCACTTTCACTATACATGTTTCTACTTATTTTTGCTGCATCTAATTGAGTTATACAATTCCACAACATACCTTGAGTTAATGCAGTACTACTACTAGTTCTTGGAGTTCCTGTTGAAACTTTTGATAATGGCTTATAATTCGCTACACCATCTCCACTTCCATAACTTGCTTCATAACGTGCTAAATAATATCCTCCAAATTTCTTTACACTTTCTACAAAAGTGCCTAAATTTTCTGCTATTGCATTTAAATCATTAAAATGATTTGAATTATCTACTTTTCCATCTGGGTTATCCCTTGTGACATACTCAAAGCAATCTTTTCCATTATAATCTGGCACAGGAATCAATTGTTTATAATTTTCTGGATTCTCTTCTGTATATGCTGCTTGTCTTAATGTTGGAGTACCATTACTTGTATTAAATGTATATCTTCCTAATTGTATATCACTATAATTTGTTCCTGTATTATCTTTATACACTCTACCTACTGGTATCCAAACAAATTGGTTTCCATCTTTATCTTGTATTACTATTCCTTCTGGTACTGTTGTCCCTTCCTCTTCTACTACTTCAAAGCCTTTTGGTATTGTTACTTTATTTCCATATTCATCTTCTACTGTTACTGTTTCGTCTTGTATTTCTGTTACATCTTCTATACTAGTTGGTAAATCAGGCTCTGGTATCTCTGTATTTGAATCTCCGCTTCCGCCAACCATTCATTATTTCATCTAATTCATTAATTAAGTCATTTAATTCCTTTTGATCATTTGCTACTGCATTGTTCATTGTATTTGCTGCTTCTTTTGCCTTATTTATTATTCCATTTTCACTAAACACTGCGTCTATTGTAACCCCTGCTAGTATTAATATCACTACTATTGTTACTGCTAAGGCTATTAGTGTTATACCTTTCTTTTCTTTTATACTTTTCATAAGTTCTATTTCTCCCTCTATATTAATTTAATTTTGATCTTACCACAATATGTGATAATATATTTTTTCTTGCTCGTCCCTACTTCGTAAGAAAATGTATAAAATTTTGCTTAACCTCGAGTACAAAATTTTAACATTTTCTAACTCGCTGGTCCCCACACGTAGCTCGCTTCGAAAAAAATATTATCACTATTGTGGAGTTCCAATTTCTGCCTTTTTCAAAATACATTAATTTTCAAAATAAATTTCTTTATTTAAATTTTCAAATTGGTAATTAAGAAGCGTGTTATATATATTATTTGAAAAAACATGAGTCGACAGCCCTTTGAGGCGGGGGTGTGACCCGTGAGCTTGGAGACCGTGTTTTTGAAAATAATATATATAACTTAGCTTCTATAGTACTTAGAAAGTAAAAACTTCATATATATCCACTAGTAAAATTCTGTGAAAAAAGCACATAAAAAGAACGCTCCTTATTTTTAAGAAACGTTCTATATTTTACATAATATATTATAAATTTTGGTACAAAAACTAAACCTGTTCTATTCTCTAAAACATAGCTCGCTCTCTCTCTAGTATTTCAATGGTTTCAGCCTTCATAATTATTCTTTCTCCTCTTATCTCTTATTATACAAATTGGAAAAGAATTAAATTTTGGCTAGGAAAACGAAATTGAAATTTATGAGGCGTACTTTGTGTACGTTGATTAAATTTCAATTGAAGTTTGACAACGCCAAAATTATAATTATTTTTCAATTTAACTGGTTAAATTTTATATTAAAAACATATCAACTGTCAATACTTTTAACAAATTTAACTTTTGTACATAACATATTGAATTATTTACTGTAAATCTTTTATTACTTTACATGGATTACCTACAGCTACGCAATTATCTGGAATGTCTTTTGTAACCACACTACCAGCTCCTATAACTACATTATTCCCTACTTTTACACCTGGAAGTATTACAACATTTCCACCTATCCATACATTATTTCCGATACTAATAGGTTTTGCATATTCTAGTCCTTCATTTCTTTCTACTGCATTAATTGGATGTCCTGAAGTATATATACTACAATTTGGCCCTATAAAAACGTCATTCCCAATTGATACTTTTGCTGCATCCAATATTACTAAGTTGTGATTAGAATAAAAATTTTCTCCTAACTCTATATTATATCCATAATCGCACCAAAAATCTTGTTCAATTGTACATCTTTTACCCATTTTTATATTTAATTTTTGTAATATCTCCATTTTTTTATTCATAGCTGATGGTCGTGTATTATTATATTCAAAACATAAATCTTGAGCATTTTTTATTTCATTTTGCAATTCTTCATCATAATTTGGATTATATATTAATCCTTTTTGCAATTTTTCTTTTTCAGTCAAATCTGTTCACTCCTTTTATTTTCAAATTTTTTATTACCATTTTATTAATAATTCTATTCACTAACTTTAGGCATAGGTAAATCGAATCTAACATGTTTATATCTTTTTACATTTTGAGCTTTACATAGTTCTGAATATTTATCATCCCATGATAGTCTATATGATTTATGTATGTCTAACCCTAAATTATTTACCCATTTTTTTACTATTTCTTTTGGATCTATATAATCACTCTTATTTTCAATCTCTAAAGCAATACCAAAAGGATATTCATCTACAGCAATTTCAATTTCATTATTAGTAAAAATCGTCCTATATCTTTCGTAGCTTTCAATACTTTTCATCTTTAATACATTATTAATTAAGAATTTCAAATTATCATATTCACTATAATTAATATTCAGTTCTATTTCTTCTTCTTCATTAACTTCATTTTCTGTAGTTGATGGTAATCGCCTCTTCCAACTGATTTTACATTTAGACGAAATTTCATTTTTTGTAATTCTAACTCTAAACCTTCCATCTACTTCTTTAGTATAGAAGCTCATTGAATCACAAGGATGATCATATTGCTCTGTTTTTTCATAACATCTGCTTTGCATAGATAATCCATTTATATTCTTTATTTTTTTTATTATACTCTCTAAATTCTCTGTAGGAAAATAGTATCTAACTTCATATTCCATATCTACTTCGCTCCCTTATCTAATAATAGTTCATATATTCCACTTCTAATTCGGTAAATCTTAAGTTATAATCAGTAAAATAGTCACCCTTATAATTATGCTTGAGATAAACTTGTTAAAATATTTCTATTTAAATTAGTAATTTAAATAGAAATATTCTGTAACTATATTATATCTTACTAAATCTTTTATTAACAACATTCCAATTTACAATGTTCCAAAAGGCTTTTATATATTCGTCTCTTTTTGTTTTATATTGTAAATAATATGAATGTTCCCACATATCTAATACTAATAATGGCTCACAGCCCCATAGTGTTAAATTTTGGTGTTTTTCGCATTGCAATATTTCTAATTTTTTAAAGTTTGGTACCCATACTAATAAATTCCATCCAGAAGCTTCTACAACTTTTGCACTACTTGTAAATTGTTCTTTGAATTTATCATAACTACCAAAGTCTTTATTTATTTGTTCCATTAATTTTATGTCTGGGCTTGTTGGTATTGCAGGTCCTAAATTTTCAAAAAATAGCTCATGCAATATTGCTCCTGATCCAAAAAAACTTAAATCTTTTTCTAAACATTTAATATTTTCAAAATTATTACTTTCTCTTGCTTTGTCTAATTTTTCTTGTGTTTTATTAGTATTGTCTACATATCCTGTATACAAAACATCATAATGTAGCATTAATGTTTCTTTACTATAATAAGGTTCTAAGGCATTTACTGGATATGGTAAATCTATCTTTTTTAGCATATTATCATTCCTCCTATACTAATAACTTATTATATTAAGAAATAATATTATTATTCACTTTTACTAGTATACTTCTTCTAATTTTAGTCTTCCATTACATTTACCACATCTATATTTATATAATAGCTTTTTATTAAACCTTTTTCTATAAATTTCTTGACCACAGTTTTGGCATTTTATTTTATATTTATAATTTTTATCTTCTTCGTAAGTTTTGTTACTTCTTTTATAATCCTCTGCCTTATTTCCAACTCTTGAAATATTATATCCTAATTTTGTATTTATATATTGTGCATATTTTTTAAACAGTTCTCCATGATTATTACAAAATGGCATACAATGAATAATTTCATGCACTATTGTATTTTTTATGATTTCATCTTCTAATTCCATTACCCATGGGCTAATTTCTATAACATGCTTATTAAATTTAGCATATCTTAATATTTTTCTTCTACCATTTTTTTCTATATATTTTGATTTTTGATCAGGTTCTTCTTGTTTACAACACCCATATCTTTTATTATTTCTCTTTGAAAGATGTATTTCTATATTTCCTACAATTTCTTTATTTAATACATCTATTCCAATATTCTTCAATTCTTCTACACATTCTTTATATAAAATATTTAATTTTTCTTCCATATTTCTTGATCCTTATATACAAAATCCCTTCAGTGAATTTCTTCAGAGAAGGGATCATCAAAAATTTATTAATCTTCAATTTGAATGTATTTTTTATCAGGTAGTTCTTTCTTTTCTTCTTTTTTAGGGATTTCAAGAGTTAATGTTCCATTTCTAAATTTTGCTTTTATGTCTTCTTCTTTGATATTATCTCCTACATAGAAGCTTCTTGAACATTCTCCCATGTATCTTTCTTTACGTACAAATTTGCCTTTTTCTTTTTCATCTTCCTCTTTATTTACTTTTGCATGTATAGTTAAATATCCTTCTTGAATCTCTATTTTAATGTTTTCTTTTTCATATCCTGGCAAATCAATGTCAATTAAATATTTATCCTTCTTTTCTTTAATATCTGTTTTCATCAATTTGCTTTCACCTTCATTAAAAAATGCATCCCTAAACATATCATCGAATAAGTCAAAATCATGTCTTCTTGGTATCATCATCATAATAAATCAACTCCTTTAATTTATTTTTATGTGTTGACACTCTTTTTAAAAGTAGCACATAATTATTTAACTTAGTTTAAAAGTACTTTTAACTTTTTACATATAATATTATATTCCGTTTTTTAGCAAAGTCAATAGGAGAGTGCTAAAATTCACAAAATTTTCACATTTCTGCTTTCCATTCTTCTTCCTTAAATCCAATTAATACTTTATTTTCTAAGACTAAAATGGGTCTTTTTATTAACATTCCATCAGTTGATAATAATTCTATTTTTTCATCATCTGACATTAAAGGTAATTTATCTTTTAAATTTAGTTCTTTATATTTTAATCCACTTGTATTAAACCATTTTTTTATATCTTTATCACTCATTTTTATCCATCTTTTTAATTCTTCTACTGTTGGAGTATTTTCAATTATATGTCTATCCTCAAATTCAATTTTATTATCTTCTAACCATTTCTTGGCTTTCTTACATGTAGAACATTTTGGATATTCTATAAATAATTTTTTCATAACTATTACACCTTTCTTTTTTGTTTTTCTCTTTTATTTTATCATATTTTTAAAATAAGTAATAGGTATTTACAAATTTTTAATATTTATGCATATTTATTATATAGTAAAGGAGTTCCACATAATGTGAAACTCCTTGAATTTCAGATATTTCTAGTCAACATATTATATCTTTCCCTTTCGGACATATCTTTTCTTAAAATATAGTAATTTTCACATTCTACTATAATTAAGAACTCTCTTTTTGTGTTGAAAGTTTCAACTCCCTTTTTTATAAAACTAAAAGCTTCTATTCGGTCTGAATAGAAAATAGAATCTTTTATGGAATATCCTTCTTGCTTCAGCCCATCTACTGTTCTTGCTCTAACTTTAGCACAACCTTTAGGATCTAAAGCTGCTGAACATCTTGCACAGAATGTACATAAATGCTCTGATACAGTTATATCAATTACATCTTTCTTTTCAAGAGGAAAATGATATAACTTTCCATCCCATTTAACTACCAATCCTGATTCGTTCTTCAACCTTGCTTTAAAAAGTTCTTCGCTACTAATCTCATGAAGTCTTTCCAATAAATCTTCTTTTAGATACCTTATTTGAACGCTTTTTTCTGTTTTTATAATTTCTTCGTCATACACCCGTTTTACGGATATACCTTTAAATAGTCCTTTACTTTCTTGCATTTTTCTTCCTCCTAAATATCTGAAATTCTTTAAGTGTGTAAACACTTCATCTATTATACCATATTATGTTAAGGATAGCAAATTTATACTATTCTATTAATTTTTATGTTATAATATATTTGAAAATAACCTTAATATATGGAGTTAATTATGCTACTTAAATATACCATTAATAAAAATGATAACTACACAAATTTAAAAGAAGTATTAAAAATACAATTTAAGTTATCAGACAGACTTTTGTTAAAGTTAAAAAGGAATAATAAAATCTACATTAATAACCAAATTGCAAATATAAATTCTAAAATTGTCTATGGTGATACTATTTCAATATTAATAGATTTTGAAGAAGATAATTCTAATATAGTTCCAACTAAAATGGATTTAAATATTGTATATGAAGATGACTCTTATATAATAATAAATAAACCTGCTGGAATTCCGATACACCCTTCAATGGACCACTTTACAGACAGTCTTTCTAACGGGGTTAAATACTATTTTAATCAGATTAAATTATACAAAAAGTTACGACCTGTAAATAGATTAGATAAAAATACATCCGGCTTAGTTATATTTGCAAAAAATGAATATATACAAGAATGTTTAGTTAGACAAATGAAAGATAATACTTTTTATAAAGAATATCTAGCAATCTGTAACGGAAAATTTACTAAACAATCTGGTATTATAAATGCACCAATTGCTCGCAAAAGCGATAGTATTATTGAAAGATGTGTTAATGAAAATGGTAATACTGCAATTACTGAATATACTGTTTTAGACTATCAACCTAATCCAGATATTTCAATTGTAAAATGTATATTAAAAACAGGAAGAACACACCAAATACGTGTACATTTAAGTTATATAGGTCATCCTATTTTAGGTGATACTCTATATGGAACAACTTCTCATTTAATAGACAGACAAGCATTGCACGCCTATAAAATTTCATTTATACATCCTATTACTAATATTAAAGTAAATTATATGGCGGAACTTCCTAATGATATGAAGAAATTAATTAATAACATAAATTTTTAAAAAGAATTGAGAAATTTTACCCAATTCTTTTATATTTTAATATAATTATATTCACAAGCACGGATTAATCTATTCATTATCGCTAATCCAATCCCCTCTTCTTTCACACCTTCTATAATGACTAAATCTGGACTATATGAATCTACTTTCCTAAGTGTAGTAAATATATTTTTTGCTATCTCCATTAAATTATCATTATGTCCTACATCAATTATATTTTTAATATTATATTTAACCTTATTTTCTGTTGAAGATATTATTAAAGGATTATTATATTCTTTTGATATTTCTATTATCTTATTTACTAATTTATTATTGCTATCGCTATATACTAATACACATTTACTTTTTGGCGCATAATGCCTATACTTCATTCCTGGTGATAGTACTTTTTCATTTATATCTATTTTATTTAATACATTTTTATCTATATTAACAATCCCTGCTATTTTTTCTATGTCATTAGGAGTAATTTTCCCTGGTCTTAAAATTGTTGGAATATTATTAATAACTCTTACTACTGTTGATTCTAATCCATATTCACAGTCACCGCCATCTATAATGCAATCTACTTTATTATGTAGCTCTTCGTATATATCTTTTACATTGGTTCCGCTTGGTCTTCCTGATACATTTGCACTTGGTGCTGCAATTGGCGTGTCTGCATAACTAATTAATTTTCTGGCAATTGTTCCACTTGGCATACGAACTCCAACTGTGTTCATACCTCCTGTTACATTATTTGGTACTATTGGCTTCTTATTTAAAATTATTGTAAAAGGTCCCGGCCAAAAGGCATGCATTAATTTATATTCTAGCTCTGTAATATCAGTTGCAATTCTATCTAGCATTTCTATTTCGCTTATATGTAATATTAGTGGATTATCTTGTTTTCGTCCTTTTGCCTCATATATTTTTCTTACAGCATCTGCATTTAATCCATCTGCTCCTAATCCATATACAGTTTCTGTTGGGAATAATACAAGGCCCCCATTTTTTATAGTATTTCCTGCATTCTGTAATTTTGTATAATCATTATGGTTCTTTAAATCTATATATTTTTCCATATTAAGTCACATTCCTTCTCTAATGTATAAAAAGTTAAACGGTATCTATCTTTCTTCTTGCATTATTAAGTTTTTATTTTTATTTCTCCAACCAGATTCAAATAACTTTTCCATCTTTTCTCTATCTAGTTTTCTAATTTCTTTACCATTACTTTGTATATAATATTGCTTTTCATTATTTTCATCTATAATAATACAATTTAAAAAATCTCTACCTGCATTAGGATCTTCCTTTTCTCTATATAGGTCATATTGTTCTATATGACTTTTTTCTTCTGGTTTGAATATGGTCTGTATTAAATATATTAAAAAATTTCTTGCTTCTACATATCCCATTTGTTCAAAAGGTATTTGCTTTAATAAAAATTCAAACTTATCGGATACAATATTGGTTGGTTCTCCATTTTTAAAACTTCTTAAAAGATATTTTCTAATAGTGTCATCATTTTGCATCTCTTTTGCTACTAAATCAATAAAGTCATTCATGTATAACCCTTTGAATGTATATCCAATTTTATCATCTATTTTCTTTAATTCTCTTCTTGATAAAATATCATATTCTCCTTCTGGTGAAGAATATCCAAAGTTGTTTGTTCTTAGAGATTTTTGTATACAATATAAATCCACAGTTAAATCTGTATAAATTTGTAATCCATCGACCAAAGTTAATACAGCTCCTACGTGATTATATTTATACTGTCCGCTAAGTGTTTTTAGTTCTCCATCTACTCCAATTCTCTTTAATAACTCTAAGTAGATAATATTTATAGGCTTACATATATTTTCATTTAAAATATCCTCATCAATATTTATATCTTCATTATATATTTCCCCTAATTTTTCCTCTGATATATAAAATACATTCATATTGTATCTGAATCTTTTGCCTAATTCTATATACAACCATCTTGCTGCTTCTAGTTTTGTTAAATCTTGTGGCATTTTTTCTAATAATTTTGAAAAGTTTGTTTTTTCTTCCATATAACCATTCCTTCTTTCTAGCTCTATAATTTACTTATCATTGGTTATATCTCCATTTCCACTAACTGGTATAGTATCCCCTAAATATGTTGATTCTGGTTTAAATATACATTTTACAAAATCTTTATCTCTTGCAAAAATTTCTCTTATTTCTCTTAAAGCTTGTCCAGAATATTTACGAGGATCTGATCCTACACCATAAGCTTCTATTTCTAATTTATCTGCTATGTATAATGCTCTATATAGATGATATTTTTGTGTTACTATAAGAATTTTTTTTGCCCCAAATATTTCTTTGGCTCTATATATACTATCATAAGATGAAAATCCTGCATGATCCATGAATATATCTTCTGAAGGTACACCTTTATCAATTGCAAATTGTTTCATAATGTTTACTTCATCATATTCTTCTGTTCCATGATCTCCACTTACAATTATTTTAGGAGCAACACCATTATTATACAAAGAAATTCCCTGCACTAACCTATCCTCTAACATTGGGCTTGGTTTATCTCCCCATACTCCTGCTCCTAATATTAAAATACAGTCCATTCCCTTTAAATCTTTTGCACTTTCTTCGTTTATTATATTGTTCTTTGTACTAAATACTACAAAAATATTTATTCCTAAAATTAATAATATTATTACTATTATAAATATTATAATAAACATTAAAATTTTTTTCCTCATTTTCTTCCACCTATATTTATATATGAAATTTTCTTATTATTTCTTCTTTTATATCTTTTCTACAAATTATAAGACTAATTACTAAATTTAAAATAGAAACGCCTACTGCGATTATACTTAATATTTTATTATTTACAAAATTTCCTTTAAACATTAAATATATAGGTATCATACTAAATAATATAATTATAATTTGATAAATAGCATATTTAATATATCTTTTGTATGTTACAATTGTTAAAATTAGCATTGTTATATTGGCTACAATTATTATTATTGGAATTGCAATGCTAGTTGACCATGCCTTAAATCCCAATTCATAATCTATAAATAATGTTAAAATTGAAATAGCTATTGTTTGTATTAAAACATGACCTGCTATATTAATATTTTTATTTATGGAGTACATTACAGTTACCCATATATATATTATACCGCTATTGGCAAGTGCTGCCCACTGTATGGTTCCACTTGTTAATTTATTAATTACAAATAGCATAATTCCAATTAGTATAGAAATAATAATTGAAATTCCTATAATTAAATCTGCTTTTTTACTACTCATTTTCTTTGGATATAACATCTAAAACCTCATTACTTTCTATTTTTATATCTATTCCCTTATTCTTTATAAATTCATAAAAATATTTTTCAATACTAGAATCTTTTAAAATTGATGTAAATGTAAATACCATTTTATCTTCAAAAGAACAAGCAGAACATTTTATTTTTTCCACAGGTTCAGGAGCTATTAACATTAAAAAGTATTCCATATAATCTTTATATTTTCCCATTATACCCATTCTACCAATATTTGAAAATGTTATTGTAGTATATTTTCTAATTTCTATATAACTTAATCTTACTAATGCTTTTTTTATTGGCAACGGAATTACACTTAAAAATGGATTTTTACCTAATTTTACATTATTCGACATAGTTCGCATAAGTTCTTCTTCTGTTAGTTTTTGCTTAAAATCCTGCTTTACAAATTCTAATATTTTTTCAAATGTATCTAAATTGTTTTTTTTCATTTCTGCTTCAACAGTTATATATGTAAAAAAATTTGACATGGTTTTAGTATTAAAATACTTTCTTAAATCCACAGGTATACAGACTTTTATTGGCTTTTTACCATTATATTTTTGATAATTGGCTTTATATATACTATAAATCAAAACTGCTGTTAAATATTGTGTTATAGTTGCATTATTTTCTTTAACAATACTTTTTAATTTAGTAAGGTCCATTATTTCGTGTACTGCAGATACAGCACCTAATTTTATTTTTTTACCTTTTAATATAAATGCTTTTTTAGTTGAAGCATTTGCTTTAGATTTTTTATCATAATTTTTTATATAACTATCTTCTGTATCATAATCTATTTTTCTTGTAGTTCTAAGTTCATTTTCAAAATTTGTTGGATGAAGCATCTCTAAATATGTATATATAATTTCTTTAAAAAATGTTGTTCCACTGTTTCCATCTGTTAAAGAATGGAATATATCTATATTAATTTTTTTATCAAAATATGTTACTTTAAATAAATAGTCATTATTAGTATGTGGATCTATATATTTGCAAGGATATTCTTTTTCTTTTTCTATTATTGGATCTTTAGGGTTGTATTCGAAGTAGTACCAAAAGAATCCCATTTTCATTCTTACTTTAAATGATTGGTATTTATTTAAAGCTTCTATAACTGCCTTTTTTAAAATATTCTCATTTACTTTTTCTTTAAGAACTACAGATAATCTAAATACTGTGCTATATTTTTTACCAGCAGCTATTGGAAAAATTTTAGCTGAATTATCTAATCTTCTCCAATATAATTTATTTTCATTATTTTTTTTCATAACTTACCTTTCTTTTAAAATATCAATCAAATCATTAAATGCTTTTTCTGCAAGTTCACTTTTTGTTAAATTCTTTTTTACAAGCCAAATATGCTCTGCTCCTTCGTATTCTTTTATTTCTATATTCGTACCAACTTTTTCTGCTTTTTCCTTTAATAAGTGAACATCTGGATTTAATATATCATAAGTACCTGTAAATATTATTACATTTTTCAATTTATCTAATGGTCCATTTATTGGATTTACCCAATAATTTTCTTCTTCATTATCTCCTGCTGAATATGCTATTCCTGCCAAAAGTAATTTTTCCTTACTTAAATCTTTATCATATTTCTCTACTTCATCAATTTTAGGATTAGTAAGATTTATATCTAGCCATGGGGAAATTAAAATTGTTTTTTCTGGCATGTCTATATTTTCTTTGCCTAATTCTTCTACTAATCCTAATGCCATTCCTCCACCTGCTGAATCTCCCATTAATATTATATCTTCTGGTTTTATATCCTCTATAATCCTTTTATACAAAGGAATTATCATAGAAAATACATCTTTATAATTATATTTTGGCGATAATGGATAATCCGGAAAAATTATTGTTGCATTAGTAGAATCTACAATATCTGTAAGAAAATCCCAATGATAATCCATTGCTTCAGCCATATATGCTCCACCATGGAAGTATAAAATATTTTTTGTATTATCTACATTTTCCTTTGGCTTAATAATATATACTTTTCTATTTAAAAAAGTCTCTTCCATAACATTATATTCTCTACTGATATTTTCTGGAACCTTAGACTCAATATCTACTAACAAAAAATATCCTACTATTCCTATAATTACTAATATTAAGAAAATTATTATAACTACAGTTATTTTAATTGAACATTTTGTCTTATTCATATTGTACCTATATTTTCCCTTTCTTTCCATATTTAAATATATCACATTATTAGCCCTGTTACAAGTATTGTAGCCTAATTATGTTAATAACATGGCAGATTTATTGCTAATTTTTTCTATTATATTTACTATTTTAATAATTATTTTTAATTAAATCTTTTCAAAATTGTGTCATATTTTATAAATTATATCATATAATATTAATATAAAACATTAAGATTTTTTTAAAAATGTTTTAATAATTTCAGTTCATAGTATTGACAACTACTTACATTTAGTATTATAATAAATATGTTAACACATCGCGGGGTGGAGCAGTTGGCAGCTCGTTGGGCTCATAACCCAAAGGTCGCAAGTTCGAGTCTTGCCCCCGCAACCAAA
>CALXPY010000008.1 GCA_944390395.1 uncultured Clostridia bacterium
AGAGGTTAATAACTACAACTAAAGTAGGTTATCTAATGGTAAAAAACAGATGGCGTAAAATTCTTAAAATCCTGCGGTGGTTAAACACCGTGCCGGTTCGATTCCGGCCATCTGCACCAAAAATAGAGTATTTTTTAAATACTCTATTTTTTTATTAATTTTGAACAAAAGGGACGGGGAATTTTGGCAGAGAATCAAGAATTTAAAAAGTATAGTCAAAAATCAACAAATTAATTGTTGATAAAGTGATATAATTATATATTTAATAATCCAGTAAAGGCTGGAATATGTAACAAAGCAGAAGAATATGAATTTTCAAATTATAGAAAGATGAAAGATAATTACGAAGAGGAAGAATATGATTTTATAGATGTGGAAGGAGATAAAATCCTGCCAAAATCCCCCGTCCCTTTTTTTATTTTTTAAAAAGGCCTATTCATTAATTTGAATAGGCCTTTTTCTTTTATATTTCTTTTCCATAATAACTGTCTAGTAATATTTGTTTTAATTCACTTACTAATGGTAGTCTTGGATTTGCAGTTGTACATTGATCTTCAAATGCTCTATCTGCTATCATGTCTACTTTACTTAAAAATTCACTTTCTGGTATTCCCATTTCTGCAAATGATTTTGGTATATTTAAATCTTTATTTAATTTCTTTATTTCTTCTATTAAAGAATTTACACCCTCTTCGTTTGTATATGCTGGGAAATACATTCTTCTTGATAAATCTGCATACTTTTTATCTGCTATAAAATATTCATATTTAGGGAAAGATACAAATTTAGTTGGTTTTTGACTATTATATCTTATTACATAAGGTAATAAAATTGCATTTGTTCTTCCATGTGATAAATGGAACTCTGCACCTATTTTATGTGCAAGTGAATGGTTAATTCCTAAAAATGCATTAGTAAATGCCATTCCTGCAATAGTACTTGCATTATGCATCTTTTCTCTTGCTTCTTTATTATCACCATTATTATAAGCTTCTCTTATATTTTTAAATACTAATTCAACTGCTTTTTCTGCTAACCCATCAGTAAAGTCAGATGCCATATTTGAAACATAAGCTTCTATTGCATGTGTTAAAACATCCATTCCTGTATCTGCTGTAACTGTTTTTGGTAAACTCATAACAAGATCTGGATCTACTATTGCTACATCTGGTGTTAATTCATAATCAGCAAGTGGATATTTTTTATTCAATTTTTTATCTGTAATAACCGCAAAAGATGTTACCTCTGATCCAGTTCCTGATGTAGTTGGAATTGCTACCATTTTTGCTTTTATTCCTAATTTAGGGAATTTATAGGTACGTTTTCTAATATCCATAAATTTAAGTTTTAAACCTTCAACATCAGCTTCAGGATGCTCATAAAATAACCACATTCCTTTTGCTGCATCTATAGGACTTCCTCCTCCTAAAGCTATAATAACATCAGGTTTAAATTCATTCATCATTTTAACACCTTTATTAATAGTATCAAATGATGGATCTGCTTCTACATCAGAAAATATTTCTGAGTGTACATATTCATTTCTTTTTCTTAAATGATATAGTAATTTATCAACATATCCTAATTTAACCATTGAAGGATCTGTTACTATAAATGCTCTTGTAATATCTGGCATTTTCTCTAAATAAGCTATTGAACCTGCTTCAAAATATATTTTTTCTGGAATTTTAAACCATTGCATATTAACTCTCCTTTTTGCTACTCTTTTTATATTTATTAAATTAACACTAGAAACATTGGCGGTTGTTGTATTTCCTCCAAATGTACCACAGCCCAATGTTAATGAAGGCATATTTGTGTTATAAATATCTCCTATAGCTCCGTGTGTTGATGGAGAGTTTACAATTATTCTTCCTACTTTTACTTTCTCAGAAAATTTTTCAATTGTATCTCTATCTTCTGAATGAATTACAGCTGAATGTCCTAATCCACCAAATTCTATAAGTTTTTCTGCTAGTTCAATTCCTTCATCTGAATTTTTAACTACATAATATGCTAAGACTGGACTTAACTTTTCTTTAGAAAATGGATACTCTATTCCTACTCCATTTTCTTTCAAAACTAAAACCTTTGTATCTTTTGGAACTTCTATATTTGCTCCCTTAGCAATATCGTAAGGACTTTTTCCTACTATATCAGAATTTAAAGCACAACCTTTTTCTGATATAAACATGCTATTTCTTAAATCATTCGTTTGTTGTTCATCTAAGAAATAACATCCTGCTTCTTTCATTAATTTTTCAAATTCTTCATGTATTTCTTCATCTACTATAACAGATTGTTCAGAAGCACAAATCATTCCATTATCAAAAGCTTTTGAAAGTACTAAGTCATTAACAGAAGTTTTTAATTTTGCTGTTTTATCAATATAACATGGAACATTACCAGGACCTACACCTAAAGCTGGCTTTCCTGATGAATATGCAGCCTTAACCATTCCGCTTCCGCCTGTAGCTAAAATTAAATTTACCCCTGGATGATGCATAAGCATAGTTGTTGCTGTTATAGATGGCTCTTCTATCCATAAAATGCAATCCTCTGGCGCTCCTGCTTTTACAGCTGCATCTCTTAATATTTTTGCTGCTTCCACACTACATTTTTGTGCTGATGGGTGGAATCCAAATACTATAACGTTTCTTGTTTTTGCTGCAATTATTGATTTAAACATTGTTGTTGATGTAGGATTTGTTACTGGTGTAACACCTGCTATGATTCCTATTGGTTCTGCTATTTCTTCATATCCCTCTTCTTCATTTTTGTTTATTACTCCAACTGTTTTATCATATTTTATACTATGATAAATATATTCTGTAGCGAACATGTTTTTTGTTATTTTGTCTTCATAAATACCTCTATTTGTTTCTTCAACTGCTAATTTTGCTAATTCCATGTGATGTTCTAATCCAGCCATTGCCATCTGTTTAACTATATTATCTACTTGCTCTTGATTAAGCTTTAAGTATTGTTCTGAAGCTTTTTTTGCTCTTGAAATTAAATTGTCTATCATATTTTTAATTTTCATTTCTTCTTCTGTTAACTCTACTTTTTGTTTTTCTTCCATAATATCCTCCTAATATTCTTATGTTCATATTATTTCCAAAATATGTGTAAAATATAAATCTTTCCTCATCATTTTATAATAAGTTTATTAAATTATCAAGTTATATCAGAAAATTCTTATTAACTTTAAGAACGCCTTTACAAATTCATAAATATTTGAATTTGTAAAAGCGTCTTCAAAGTTTAGTATTATAATTATTCTTCTAATCCAAAACTTACTCCTAATGCATTATTTAATTCTTCTATTATTTTTTCATTTTCTATATGGCCTATTTTTTCTTTAAGTCTACTTTTATCTATTGTCCTTATCTGTTCTGTTAATACTACAGAATCAGTTTTTAATCCACTTTCTTTTGGGCTTATTTCTATATGAGTAGGTAATTTACTTTTTCCGGTCTGTGATGTAATAGCCGCAGCAATTACAGTTGGACTATGCTTATTTCCCATATCATTTTGTATAATTAATACTGGCCTTACTCCCCCTTGCTCTGATCCTACAACAGGACTTAAATCTGCATAAAACATATCTCCTCTTTTAACTATCATCTTCTTCACTCCTAATATTTGTGTATTTAAGGTTTATTTATTTGATATATTTTAAACTATTAGTTACAGATAGAAATATAGTCAAAAGAGTACAAACTATTTAACTATTTATTTCTATCTTATTATATAATATGTAAACTAGATTTTTTTTGTTAATATCTTGTATAACTAATTTTGCTATATTTCCTGTATTTCTGTCGATATATATTTTTTTATAAGATGCATATTTATTACCATTACTTGGTTTTACTTCCATAATAACATAATTGTTTTCTGATTTTATAGCATAGTTTTTACTTTGAGATTCTTTTTCTTTTTTATAATCTTCTATGAATGAATCCAATGATAAAAAATTTCCAGCAATATAATTATAATTCTCATAAATATTACTTAAATTTAATTTTGTATTATTTATTTTTAAATTATTATTTTCATATATTATTTCTAAGCCTTCTATATTACTTGGCTCCCTTACCACTTGTTTAAAACTATTAGCAGAATATTGTTGTTCTAAAAGATATTTATTAGTATTTTTATTACTTTCTACCGTTACTTCTAGCTCTGCATTATAAGAACTAATATTTAAAATATATTTTTCTATTTCCTCTAAACTTTTGTTACCTATATTATTAACAGAATTTGAAATTTTATTATCATTTTTTAACAAAAATATTACAATTATTGTTAAAACTAAAATTATAAATAAAATTATTGGAATTATAATTTTTTTGTTAATCTTGATCTTTCCCATAAAAACCTCCTACGAAAAAAAGAGAATAGATATTATCTATTCTCTTTTATTTATATTCATAATGATTTAAAGTATTCTGTTATACAAGTTATTAATTCATCTTTAGTTTCAATTCTATTAACTTTTTCTCTTATAATTGTCGCATTTTTTAAGTTTTTTATATAATACGAAATAAATTTTCTCATTTCCTTAATTCCTGTATTTTCTCCTAATTCTTCTACTTGTAAATTAATATGATTCAATATTATTTCTAATCTTTCTTCTAAGCTTATTTCTCTTAATGGCTCATTTTTAAGAGTATGGATTACTTCTTCAAAGATCCATGGATTTCCAATAGTTGCTCTTCCTATCATAATTCCATCTACACCTGTTAATTCAAACATTTTTATTGCATCTTCTCCTGTTTTTATATCTCCATTTCCAATTACAGGAATAGTAACTGCATTTTTTACTTCTTTTATTATATTCCAATCTGCTTTACCTGAATAAAATTCACTTCTTGTTCTACCGTGTATTGTTATTGCTTTTGCTCCTGCCTTTTCAGCCATTTTAGCAAATTCTACAGCATTTATATTATTCTCATCCCATCCTTTTCTAAATTTAACTGTAACTGGAACTTTTGATCCTTTAACTACCGCTTCTATTATATCTTTTGCCAATTCCATATTAAGCATTAATTTACTTCCATCGCCATTTTTTACAATCTTAGGAGCTGGGCATCCCATATTTATATCTACTATATCTGCAAATTCACTTACATAACTTGCTGCAAACTCCATTGCTTGTACATCACTTCCAAAAATTTGTACAGCAACTGGTCTCTTTTCATCTTTCATATTTAATAATTTTTTTGTTTTTTCGTCATTGTAAAATAATCCCTTACTACTAATCATTTCAGTATACACTAAGCCTGGATTAAATTTTTTTGTTATACGCCTAAATGGCAGGTTTGTTATTCCTGCCATTGGAGCTAATAAAAAATTATTTTCTAATTTTACATTTCCTATTTTTAGTTCTTTTAAATACATCTTTTTACCTTTTATTCTATAAATAATGTCTTTTGTCTTCTTCCACTTACATTTAAAACAATTGCAATTAATATTAGGTTTGTTAATAATGAACTTCCCCCATAACTTACAAATGGTAACGGAATTCCTGTTATTGGGAGTAATCCCATTGTCATACCAATATTTTGTAATTCATGAAAGAAAAATATTCCTGTTATTCCTGCCACAATATAAGAACCTTCATCATCCTTTGCTGTTTTAGCAACGTATATCATTTTAGAAATTAATATAACATACAAAATTATTACTAAAGCTGCTACTATAAATCCTAACTCCTCACCAATAACTGCAAATATAAAGTCTGTTGTTTTTGGGTACAAAAATCCTAATTGTGTTTGATTTCCCTTAAAAAGTCCCATACCAAATAGTTGACCTGCTCCTATTGCTAACTTTGATTGTATAATGTTATAACCAGCTCCTCTAGGGTCTAAGTCTGGATTTAAAAATACATCTATTCTTGCTTTTGCATGATCTGGCAATATAAAAAAATATGCTATTGGTACTAAAATAACCACTAATAGTATTGCTGTAATAATATATTTTTTATCTATTCCAGCAACAAAAAGCATAAATATAAGTGCAAAAATAAATGCTAAAGCTGTTCCATAATCGGGTTGCTTAATTATTAAAAGCAATGGTACTGCTAATGTTAATAGTATTAAGCCCAATTTTAAAAATCTATTTATCTCCCCTTTTCCTCTCTTTTGTATTTTATTAATTACATAAGTTAGGAAAAGAACCACTGCAATTTTAGCAAATTCGGATGGTTGAAGTGAAAATGGACCTATATTATACCAGCTAGTTGCTCCATTTATTGGTTCAGTGAATAAAACTCCTATTAACAAAATTATGGATATGCCATATAGTATTGGAGATATTTTTATCAAAAAACTATAATCAATAAAAATAACAACTATAACTACAGGTATGCTTATAATTAGCCATATAACTTGCTTTTTAAATTCATCATAATCAGAATTTTGAGTGGCAGAAAATAGTGCTACTAATCCAATTATACAAAGTACAATTGCACATACTAAAATTCCCCACTCAATATTTTTCAAAATTTTCTTTTTCATCAATTAACCTCATTAAAAGTATTAGATTATATTGCTTTTTTCTCAGTCTCTATATTATCTGTTACCTCCACTTTTTCTTCTTCACTTTTTTCTTCGTTAATTTTTTCTTCTTTCTCTTGTTCTACAGCTTCTTCTGTTTTTTCCTCTTCTGGAACTGCTTCTTCTTTTTTAGTATTTTCTTCTTTTTCGCTAACTTCTTCTTTAATTTCAGTCTTTTCTTCTTTTTTATTTTCTTCTTTGCTCTCTTGTTCTGTTTTATTTTCTATTTTTCTTGCTTCATTTTTTATTGTTGTAATTGGTATATTAGCATATAAAGCTGGAGCTCCAACTGTGCC
Organism: uncultured Clostridia bacterium; assembly: GCA_944390395.1. Taxonomy (GTDB): domain Bacteria; phylum Bacillota; class Clostridia; order TANB77; family CAG-508; genus CAG-273. The sequence continues at coordinate 6,860 of CALXPY010000008.1, forward strand.
ATCCTCATTTGTTTTATTTGTTAGTCTAACATCTATAGCTTTTTCATCTACATCTATATATTTTTTTATAACTTCTATTATTTCTTGTTTCATTAACTCTAAAAAGTCTGCAGATACATTGGCTCTATCTTGCATTAATACTAGATGTAACCTTTCTTTAGCTGTATCTTTTGAATTTTCTTTTTGCTTATCTTTTTTGCCAAAATTTTTAAAGAAGTTTATTAAATTCTCAAACATATCCTACCTCCGCTTGTCCTATTTTCTTTTAAAGAAACGCTTCAATTTAGCAAAAAAACCTTTCTCCCTTCCTGGAATTGTAACATCTATATTTTCTCCTAAAATTCTTCTAGCAATTTCTATATACGCCTTTCCTGATGGTGCTTTATTATTGGTAACTACAGGCTCTCCTTTATTAGTTTGTGTAATTATATATTCATCATCTGGAACGACACCAATTAAATCAATAGATAATAAGTCCACAATATCTTCTACATCCATCATTTCACCTTTTTTTACCATATTAGGTCTTATTCTATTAATAATTAATTCTGGATTTTTTATTTCTGATGCTTCTAATAATCCTACTATTCTATCTGCATCTCTTATTGCTGAAATCTCTGCTGTTGTCACTACAACTGCCCTGTTTGCACCAGCTATTGCATTTTTAAATCCTTGTTCAATTCCTGCTGGGCAATCTATTAAAATATAGTCAAATTCTTCTTTTAGTTTTCCTGTTAAATCTTTCATCTGTTCTTCATTTACTGCACTTTTATCTCTTGTTTGAGCTGCTGGAAGTAAAAATAGTTCTTGAAAACGTTTATCTTTTATTAAAGCTTGTCTTAATTTGCATTTTTCTTCTACAACGTCTACTATATCATATACTATTCTATTTTCTAGCCCCATTACAACATCAAGGTTTCTTAAACCGATATCAGTATCAACTAAAACTACTTTTTTACCTCTTAAAGCTAAAGCTGCACCCAAATTAGCAGTTGTAGTTGTTTTACCTACTCCACCTTTTCCAGATGTTATAACTATAACCTCACCCATTTTTTTCTCCTCCTTAATTTCGAGATACTTATTTTATAAAAATGCATATTATTAATGGTATTATTATATACGAAATCTGGCAAAAAATCAATGTAATTGGAAAAAATGTGTAAAAATTATATTTTTTGTTTATTTTCTAATATTCTTACACTCAATATTTTATACAAAAAACTGTAAGTACAATTATTTACTTACAGTTTTTTATCTACTTTATAACATAAGCCGTTTCTGGTGTTTTTCCGTCTTTTCCTTCCATACTTGTATCTATTTCTACATTAGAATCTAGAGTTACTACGGGGCGAAAACGCGCTCCACTTATAGCTCCACGCTCTCCAGCCATATTATACAATACAAAAGGATTTACGCTACCACTTTGTTCACAGTATATACAAAACTCATAACCATCTCTTAAGCAACGAGAAGATAACCAGCACGCATTACTATTTTCTAAATGATACAAATTATAATATACTGGATCTATATAATTTATTGCATTCATTAAATTTCTCCAACAAGTTATCTTTACAGTAAACCTGTTTGCTGTAGCTATACCAGTTATTGGTGAATTCTGTTCACTTAAATCTAATATTCCTGTTTTTCCATCCAATACTTGGTCTTTTTCCTCTGCGAAAATTAGCGGATACTCTATCTCATGTTCATAACTAATTGTCTTTCCATAATCTTCATAAGTATGATAATCCCAATAGCTTAAGTCCATTTTGTCTTGTATATCTTCTATTTTTAAATTTTTTGCTGTTGCATTCTCTCCTTTATATAATGTATTGCATAATTCATCTAATAAATATACGGCATTATTGTATCCATTTGCATCATTCAATGTCACAAATGTTTCTGTTTGAGTTGCACTTATTAAACGTACATTTCCTTCTTCTGTTTTATCTAAAACTCTCCAATTTAGATTTTCTTTATTTATTACTTGATCTGTTCCATTATAAATTCCACTATAAGTTCCATCTACTGTATAACTTGTATCTCCTGCTGGTGTATATGCCACATAATCTCCTATTTTTATTTTTCCGTTTTTTACCAAATCTGCTATTCTGTCTGATTCACTTATCACATAGCTATTTTCATAAACCTCTTTTATCTTTATATCTGTTTTTATTTGCGCTTTTCTTGCTGATGCTGTGGAAATATATATTCCTGTTAATATTAAACAAAAACTTACTAATGTAACTATTACATACACTGCCATTGATCCTTTTTCTTCTTTTATACTTTTCATAAGTTCTATTTCTCCTCTTTTTTATAATTAATAATTTATTTCCACAATATGTGATAATATTTTTTTCTTGCTCGTCCCTACTTCGTAAGAAAATGTATAAAATTTTGCTTAACCTCGGGTACAAAATTTTAACATTTTCTAACTCGCTGGTCCCCACACGTAGCTCGCTACGAAAAAAATATTATCACTATTGTGGGTTCTAATTTCTGCCTTTTTCAAATTATGTTATTAGACTTTTTACAGTACTAATTTAATAAAGAGAGTAGATACCTTCAAATATATCCACTAGTAAAATTCTGTGAAAAAAGCACATAAAAAGAACGTATCTTCTGTTTATGACACGTTCTAAATTTTACATAATATATTTTAAATTTAGGTACGAAAACTAAACCTGTTTTATTCTCTAAAACATAGCTCTCTCTCTCTCTCTCTCTCTACAATACCAACGGTTTCAGGTTTCATGCTTATTTTTCCCTACTTTTTTCTTTTTTAAACTGTTTAAATTTTACATTATTAAATCTTAAAAGTCAATACATAATTTGTCTTTTAAGGAGTAGGTGAATCTGGATCTAAATCTGGATCTATTGGCTTTGCATTTGTGCTTAAATATATTTCTATGTCTTCTGTAATATCTATAAAAAGATAGTCCTCAGAGAATCCCAAAACCCTGCCTGGTGCCGCTGTAATCTCTGGTAGTTGCTCTTTCTTTATTCTGCCTGTTCCGTTTTCATCCAATTCTCCTTTTTCATTATACAAAGTTACTGCAATCTTTATATATGCTAATTGTTCTCCATCAAACAATACCCCCCCTGTACTATTGCTTAAAGTTACAGTTCTTTGATATTTATCTGGAATTCCATCTGGAGTATTATATTCTTTTTCTCCTATAACATCTATTTCCTTTTTAGTTGTATAGCTATTTTCATAAACCTCTTTTATCTTTATATCTGTTTTTATTTGCGCTTTTCTTACTGATGCTGTGGAAATATATATTCCTGTTAATATTAAACAAAAACTTACTAATGTTACTATTACATATACTGCCATTGATCCTTTTTCTTCTTTAATTTTTTTCATTTTCATTCCCCCATTTTTATATTTTTCATCCATTGTTTTTATATACATAATCATACAAATTTAAATCTTATTTTTATTCTTTTCTTTTTTTTGTTTTTATATACATTTTTTATATCACAACTTATTTTCATTTACCAGAAACCTATAGGTTAAATTAATTTTAAATAGTTTATTTTTTACCAAATCATATATATTCCTATCTATGATACATGCAATTTTCTTAATACCACAAAAAGAACGCATCGAAAAAATTTAGATACGTTCTTTTTTACATAAAACATTTTTAATTTAGGTACAACAAACAAACCTGTTTTATTCTCTAAAACATAACTCTCTCTCTCTCTCTCTCTCTCTCTCTCTAGTATTTCAACGTTTTCAAGCTTCATAGTTTATCCCTTAATCTCCTTTAATTTTTTTCCCTCTTATTAATATATAGATTCATATACATCTTTTATTCTTAATTCTGTTTTTATTTGATTTTTTCTTATAGCTGATGTCATAAAATATATTCCTGAAAGTATCAAACAAAAACTTAATAATGTAACTATTACATACACTGCCATTGATCCTTTTTCTTCCTTATATTTCTTCATTTGCATCTCTCCTAACTAACTACTTTTATCTTAAATCAAAAAACAATTATTGTCAATACAAATTTAATACATAAGTTATTATTTACTTAGTATAAAAATATTTATAGTTTCATTCTTTAAAAACTGACCATTCAGCTTAGATACTATTGACATATTGCTAAATAAAGAATATACTTAAGCCATATTATTTAATAGGAGGTTTTGCATGAAGGATTTAATAGAAATAAGATGGCATGGCAGAGGTGGTCAGGGTGCAAAGACTGCTTCACTTTTACTTGCAGATGCCGCTTTTAACACAGGTAAATATATTCAAGGTTTTCCTGAATATGGTCCTGAAAGAATGGGTGCACCACTAACAGCGTATAATAGAATAAGTAATACTCCAATAAGAATCCATAGCAATATCTATGAACCTGATTATGTAGTAGTTGTTGATGATTCTTTATTAGAATGTGTTGATGTTACTGCTGGATTAAAAGAAGATGGTGCTATTGTTATTAATACTACAAAAGATGCTGAATATTTATTTAAAGTTTTAAAAGACTACAAGGGTAGTATTTATACTATTGATGCTAGAAAAATATCTTTAGAAACTTTAGGTAACTATTTCCCTAACACTCCAATGTTAGCTGCTATTATTAAAGTAAGTGGCATTATGAATGATGAAGAATTAATAAAAGATATGCAAGGTTCTTTTAAGCACAAATTTGCTAAAAAGCCTGAAGTAATAGACGGAAATATGAAAGCTTTAGAGCGTGCATTAAAAGAAGTAAATAAAATTAGATAGAAAGGAGATTTTTTATGACTGATATAAATAATAATACTCCAGCTTGTAAAATGACAATCGGTGGTAACATATACCAAGCTGGAAACGCACTAGAATTCAAAACAGGTGACTGGAGAAGTATAAAACCAAAATATATTCCAGAAAATTGTAAACAATGTGGATTATGTTTTGCTGTATGCCCAGATGATTCTATACCTGTTTCAAAAGAAGGCAAAAGAGCAGACTTTAACTATGATTATTGTAAAGGTTGTGGAATATGTGCAAAAGTATGTCCTTTTGGTGCAATAAAAATGGTAGAGGAGGATGAAAATTAATGGGAATAAGAGAAAGATTAAGTGGAAATGAAGCTTCTGCAATGGCAATGAAACAAATTAATCCTGATGTTGTTCCAGCATTTCCTATTACACCTTCAACAGAAATTCCTCAATACTTTTCAACTTTTGTAAGTAATGGAAGTGTTGACACAGAATTTGTTGCTGTTGAAAGTGAGCATAGTGCAATGAGTGCGTGTATTGGTGCAGAAGCTGCTGGTGCAAGAGCAATGACAGCTACATCTGCAAATGGTTTATCTTTAATGTGGGAAATGATTTATATTGCTTCAAGCTTAAGACTACCTATTGTTATGTCTTTAGTTAATCGTGCAGTATCAGGTCCTTTAAATATTCATAATGATCATTCAGATGCAATGGGTGTTAGAGATGCTGGATGGATAATGTTATTTTCAGAAAATAACCAAGAGGCTTATGATAATTTAATTATGGCACACAGAATTGCAGAAAATAAAGATGTAATGCTACCTTTAATGGTATGTCAAGATGGATTTATAACTTCTCATTCAATTGAAAATATTGAATTAATAGAAGATGAAAAGGTAAAAGAATTTGTTGGAACATACAAACCAGAACATTATTTATTAAATAATAAAGAACCTATTGCTGTTGGTCCATTAGATGTTCAAAGTTACCTTTTTGAACATAAATATCAACAAGCAGAAGCAATGAGAAATGCAAAGAAAGTTATTTTACAAGTTGCTGAAGATTTTGAAAAAATGACTGGTAGAAAATATAGTTTCTTTGAAGAATACAAATTAGATGACGCTGAAATAGCTATAGTTTGTATGAACTCAACTGCAGGTACTACAAAATTTGTTGTAGATGAATTACGTAATAAAGGTATTAAAGCTGGTTTATTAAAAATCAGAGTATTTAGACCTTTCCCTGCTGAAGAGGTTGCTAAAGCATTATCTCATTTAAAAGCTATTGCCGTTATGGATAAAGCAGATTCTTTAAATGCTGCTGGAGGTGCATTATTTAGCGATATTACTTCAGCTATGTATGTAAACAATGCAAATGTTCCTACTGTAAACTATGTTTATGGTATAGGTGGTAGAGATACTACTTCTAAAGATATTAATATAATTTTCTCTGACTTACAAGAAATTGTAAATAGTGGAAAAGTAGAAAATCCATACAGATATGTTGGATTAAGAAAGGAGTAATTAGAAAATGGCATATAATTTAAAAGAAATAGTTGGAAATAAACCTTCAAGATTCACTGCCGGTCATAGAATGTGTGCTGGTTGTGGTGCTCCACCAGTTGCAAGAATGATTTTAAGAGCTTTAAAACCTGAAGATCATGCTGTTATTTCAACAGCTACAGGCTGTATGGAAGTTTCTAGTTTTATTTATCCATATACTTCTTGGACAGACTCATTTATTCATACTGCTTTTGAATGTGCAGCTGCTACATGCTCAGGTGCAGAAGCTGCTTATAAATCAATGAAAAAACAAGGTAAATTACCTGAAGATAATCATACTAAGTTTATAGCTTTCGGTGGAGATGGCGGAACTTATGATATCGGATTGCAAAGTTTATCAGGAGCTATGGAAAGAGGACATGACATGGTTTATGTATGCTATGACAATGGTGCATATATGAATACTGGTATTCAACGTTCTTCTGCTACTCCTCATTTTGCAGATACTACTACATCTCCTGCTGGTTCTGTAATACCTGGAAAAATGCAAGCCAGAAAAGATTTAACAGAAATTATGGTATCTCATCATTTACCTTATGTTGCACAAACACTTGCATTAAATAATTTTAAAGATTTATATGAAAAATCTGAAAAGGCTATTTATACAGAAGGACCTACATTCCTAAATGTACTAGCTCCATGCCCAAGAGGATGGGGATACCCAACAGACATGTTAATGCAAATAAATAAATTAGCTGCTGATACATGTTATTGGCCATTATATGAAGTTGTAAATGGAAAATATAAAATAACATATAAACCAGCTAAGAAATTACCTATTGAGGAATTCTTAAGACCACAAAAAAGATTTAAACATTTATTTAAACCTGGTAATGAATGGATGATAGAAGAATTCCAAAAAGAAGTAGACACAAGATGGCAAGCTCTTTTAGATTTAGAAGAAATGAGCAATAAAGAAAATTAATAAATAAAAAGGAGATGGAAAATTAAAAATCCATCTTCTTTTATATTGTTATATTCTTTTTCTTCTCTCTTTTACCGCTTCTTTTATATCATACATTTCTCTCATTGCTGCTAAATACCCTCTATTATAGCAATAATCAATTTTTTTTAAATCAAATACAGATGAGGCACTAACATCAACATTTAATATATAATCACTTTTTAATATTTTTCTGCTATCTCTATCATCAAATACTAAATCAATACATCTAAAAAGTATATCTAATGAACCATTTATATTTGGTGCTTCTGTAATTCCAAATTTAACTGTTATTACTTTTTCTGCTCCTAATTTTCTTAATTCGTTTGCTGGTATATTATTTAATACTCCACCATCTACAAATTTATAGTTTTCATATTCTAGTGGTGAAAATACAACTGGATAGCTACAACTAGCTCTAACTGCTTTTCCTATTTCTATATCGGTAATATATTCTGGTACATCCTCTTTAGGTTTTGCTAGATATTCTCCTTCTACTTCATTTTCTGGAATATATTCATTACTTATATTTGCATTTGTAAATATTATCTCTTTTCCAGTTTTTATATCTACTGTTGGGATTGCAATTGGCATTGTAATATCTTTTATATATTTTATATTCTTTAACTTAGCACATTCATTTATAGCATCTTCTATTGCTTGCCCTGATATTATTCCTTCTCCTAAAATACTTCTTTTAGTTCTTATATTTGATATTAAATATTTTGGATCTGTTTTTAATATTGTTTTAGCAAAATATTTAAATAATTTAAGCATTTCATCTGTAGTATATCCCATTGCATATAAACTTGCTACAATACTGCCAATACTTGTACCGGAAATAGTAGAAATCTTTACCTCATTTTCTTCTAGTGCTTGTAAAACACCAATATGAGTAGCTCCCTTTACTCCTCCTCCTGACAAGGCTAATCCTATGTTCATATAATCACTCTCCTAAAATCAAAAGGATCTAATCCTTTTGCTAGTATCTTACTACTAGTTTATTTATCTTACTGTTTATATAATTTTCTAATTTTGTCATAAACTCTTGTGGTTGTATTTCTTTATTTGCCACCATTTCTAGCCCTTTTTCCCAACTTGCAGTTAACTTTGGATTTAACATATCTGGCATAGAACTTTTTACAACATCATAGATTTTTTCTCCCTTTATAGTTGGAGTAACTATCTGTGTTTTTGTATTAATTTGAATATAATTAATTCTTTCTAACTTTTTTATAATTTCTCCTCTAGTTGCACTTGTACCAATACCTGCACCTTTTATTTGTTCTCTTAATTCTTCATCTTCTATTAATTTTCCTGCATTCTCCATTGCCAATATTATTGACCCGGAATTATACCTACTTGGAGGAGTAGTTTCAGATGTTTTTATCTCGTAATTTACTACTCCTATCTCTTCTCCTTTTTTTAATTTATTTAATATATCTAAATTATTTGTATTTTCTTCTTGTTCATCTTTATTGTTATCTTTATTTTTTGCTATTTCTAAATATCCAGGCTTTATACAAACTTTTCCAGATGCAAAAAAACTTTCATTTTCCACATTTACAGTTACATTTATTTTATTAAATTCAGCTGGTGGAGAAAAAATGCATAAAAATCTTTTTACTATAACTTTATATATTTGTTTATGCAATTCTGGTAGTTTATCAAAATTTTCATATCCTTGCCCTGTAGGTATTATAGCATAGTGATCAGTTATTTTACTATCATTTACATATTTAGTTTTTAATAAATTAGTAGAATACTTTTCCTCTACCATTTTATTTATATAACCTTCTATTTCTTTATCTTTATACCCTTTTGCTATTCCATTTAAATTTTTTGAAATAACTTTAGCAACTGCTGTAGAAAGTACTCTAGCATCAGTTCTAGGATATGTAACTAGCTTTTTTTCATATAAATTTTGTATAACTTCAAGAGTTTCATCAGGTTTAATTTTAAACCTTTTTGTACATTCATTTTGAATTTCTGCTAAGTTAAATAGTAATGGTGCATTTTCTTTTGTTTTTGACTTTTTTACTTCTGTTATAATCGCTTTTTTTCCCTGCAATGAAATTATAAAATCTTTTGCATCATTTTCTTTTTTAAACCCTGATTCATTATATAATTTATTTGATTCATTTAATTTTGAATTTTCTGTTACTTTCCATTCTGCTTTAAATGATGAATCATTATTTCCAAATTCTCCAATTATTTTATAATATGGTGTCTTTACAAAGTTTCTTATTTCTCGTTCTCTTTCTACTAGCATTCCTAATACACAAGTCATAACACGACCTACTGAAATAGCGACACTTTTCTCCTCTTCTAATTCTTTTGCTGTTCTTCTACCATAAATAATTGTAAGTAATCTAGAAAAATTTATTCCTATTAAATAGTCCTCTTTTGCCCTTAAGTATGCAGAATCGGATAGACTATCATACTCCGATAAATCCTTTGCTTCTTCTATTCCCCTTTTTATTTCTTCCTCTGTTTGTGAGTCTATCCATATTCTTTTTCTAGTTTTATTTTTTACTCCTACTTGATTTTCTACTAATCTATATATGTATTCTCCTTCTCTTCCAGAGTCAGTTGCAACATATATGCAATCTACGTCTTCTCTAAGTAATAGACTTTTTACAATATTAAATTGTTTTTCTACATTTGAAATTATTTCGTATTTATACTCTTTAGGCATAAATGGAAGCGTATCTAATCTCCATAATTTGTATTTTTCATCATACTTTTCTGGATATGACATAGTTACTAAATGTCCTACACACCATGTTATTATCCAATTATCTGATTCTAAATATCCATTTTTTCTTGCAGTATTTATTTTTAAAACCTTTCCAAATTCCATGGCAACTGATGGTTTTTCTGTTATTAATAAATTCATGTTCATCTCCACGTATAATTATTCGTATAATACTATATCCATTTCTGATGTGAAGTTCCTATTTCCATAAGCAAATATTATATAAAGTTCATTTGAAGGTCCTAACATATATGTAGTTAAATTATTCATATTATACATTGAATCTTCTAGATTTCTTTTAAATACTGAATAGCCAGATTGTTCTAATATATTTGCTGCTTCTGCTGCTTCATTTACAATTTCTCTAATTTTGTTTTGAACTTCATCAGTAGTTAATCCTAAATTACTTAATATTCTTCCTATTTCAACTCTTTCACCAGTTTGTAAATCATAATTATATGTTTGTACTATTGTTCTTTGAGGATTATTTCCTTCTTTAAGTAAAGATTTAATAGCTACAGAAAGAATTCCATTATTTATAAATACTGCATAGTCAACATTATATATTGTTTTATATGCATTTACACTATTCATAACTTCTGCTGCCTTATCTGCAAAAAGTTCTTGTGTAATTCCATTAAATTCACTTACAACATCTCCAGCTATATTTACAACAGGTAAATTAACATTTATTTCATAATTATCATTTGATTCATTTATAGTATAAGCAGAATAAACTATATCTCTATCATCATATAACTTATCAACTGTAGATAAATCGTAATCTCCAGCATTTACAGTATTTGTAAATAATCCATTGAATTGTGTTTTTATCTCATCTTGATTTTTTTCTCTTTCTACCCCTGTATTATTATTGTTTCCAACGTTTATAGTTGGTTCATCACCTATATCATCATAATCTGTTGCAACAAATTGTGCATATATAGCTGCAATTATTGCTAAAACACAAAATACTCCTATTAATATAAATATTATCATTCTATTTTTATTTTTCATAATCTCCTCCTAATTTTCCTATAAAAATATTATATCATTTTTTTTATAAAAGTACAGGAAAATTTTATGATTTTATTAAATTATTGTAATTCTAATATATATTCTTAAGAAAATTTTAAAATAGCAAAATTTATTTGACTATATGCCCTTTTTGTTGTAATATATATATGTGAAAAACTAAGTAAGATGGGAGAATTTTTAATATATGTTATGTTCAATATGTAATAAAAATACAGCAGTTATTTTTATTAATAAACAAGATGAAAGCGGTAAACAATCTTTAGAAGGACTTTGCTATGAATGTGCTAAGAAAAAAGGAATTAATCCTATAGATTCTATGATGAAACAAGCAAATATTTCTGAAAAAGATTTAGCAGATATGACAAATCAAATTGAATCAATGATTGAAGATATGTCAGAAAATATGGATTTATCTGATATTAATATAGAAAATACTGATGAAGCAAGTGGTAACCCACAATTTGGAGCAATACCATTAGGTTCTATTTTTTCAAATATGTTTGGACAAAATTCAAATAATGAAAGTTCTGAAAGAGCTTCTGGCGATGAAAAGAAAAAAGTTAAAGTTGATAAGAAAGCCAAAGATAAGAAAAAAAGAGCTTTAGATACTTTTGGTACTAACCTTACAAATAAAGCAAAAAATAATCAATTGGATTTAGTAGTTGGTAGAGATAAAGAAATTCAAAGAATTATACAAATACTAAATAGACGTTCTAAAAATAATCCTTGTTTAATAGGTGAACCAGGTGTTGGTAAAACTGCAATTGCTCAAGGTTTAGCAATAAAAATAGCTAATGGAAGAGTTCCTGCTAAACTTTTAAATAAAGAAGTTTACCTATTAGATATGACTTCTATAATTGCTGGTACTCAATTTAGAGGACAATTTGAAGCACGTATGAAGTCAATTATTGATGAATGTAAAAATTTAGGGAATATTATATTAGTAATAGATGAAATTCATAATATAATTGGAGCAGGTGATGGAGAACATTCTATGAATGCTGCAAATATATTAAAACCTTCTTTATCTAATGGAGAAATACAGTTAATAGGAACTACTACTTTAAAAGAATATAGAAAATATATAGAAAAAGACACTGCATTAGAAAGAAGATTCCAACCTGTAATAGTTGAAGAGCCTTCTATAACTGATTCCATTGGAATTCTAGAAGGAATTAAAAAATATTACGAAGAATTTCATAAAGTAAAAATTTCGACAGATGTTATAAAACAAGCTGTTATTATGTCAGAAAAATATATTCATGATAGATTTTTACCAGATAAAGCAATTGATATTTTGGATGAAGCTTGTTCAAGAATTAATCTAGACAATAAGGAACTATATGACCTTGAAGTATTAAAAAATGAATTAAAGGTAGTTCAAGAAGAAAAAGAAGAAGCTGCGCTTGCTGATTCAACAGAAGATTATAAAAAAGCTGCCGAACTAAAAACTAAAGAATGTAATTTAATGGCACAAATAGATGAATTAAATAGTAAAATGCAGTTAAGAAATTTAACTGTACAAGATATTGCAGAAGTTATAGAAAGTTGGACAAAAATTCCAGTTAAGAAAATAACTGAAGCTGAAACTCAAAAATTATTAAATTTAGAAAGTAACTTACACAAAAGGGTTATTGGACAAGACGAAGCTATTAAAGCTGTTGCTAGAGCAATCCGTAGAAGTAGAGCTGGTCTAAAAAGTACAAAAAGACCTCCATCTTTTATATTTGTTGGTCCAACTGGTGTTGGTAAAACAGAACTAGCAAAATCTTTAGCTTTTGAAATGTTTGGTAATGAAGATTCTATAATTAGAGTAGATATGTCTGAATATATGGAAAGCCATTCAACTTCTAAATTAATTGGATCTCCTCCAGGATATGTAGGTTATGATGACGCAGGTCAATTAACAGAAAAGGTTAAAAGGCATCCATATTCTATAGTACTTTTAGATGAAATAGAAAAAGCTCATCCAGATGTATTTAATATTTTATTACAAGTATTAGATGATGGTAGATTAACAGATGCACAAGGAAATACTGTTAGCTTTGAAAACACTATAATAATTATGACTTCAAATGCTGGTTCAAATTTAAATACAAATTCAATCGGTTTTGGTGGTAATACTGTTAGTCAAAATAAAATAATGGATACTTTAAAAGAAACATTTAGACCAGAATTTTTAAATAGAGTCGATGAAATTGTAATTTTTGATCAACTTAATAATGAACAATTACTACAAATAGTTGATTTGATGTTAGATGATACAAGAAAAGCTTTATCTGATAAAGATATTAATATGAATATTACTGAAAATGCAAAGAAATTCTTGCTTGAAAAAGGAACAGATATAAAATATGGAGCACGTCCATTAAGAAGAGCTATTCAAAGATATTTAGAAGATGAACTTTCTGAATTGATTCTAAGGTCTGAATTAAAAAATGGAAATACTGTTTTTGTAGATACTAATAATGAAGATAAATTAAGTTTTGAAATAAATAGTTAGGAGAATAATATATGTTTAAACACGTACCAAATATTTTAACAATTATACGATTTATATTAATACCATTTATAGTTTATTACATTACTAAGGAACAATATATACTTAGCTTTATATTCTTAACAATATCTGGACTTACTGATATTTTAGATGGATTTATAGCTAGAAAATTTAATTTCATTACAAACTTTGGTAAATTGGTAGATCCTTTAGCAGACAAATTAACTCAAATTGCTATTCTTGCTACTTTAGTAATACTAAAAATAATACCTTCATGGATATTATTTATTGTAGTATTAAAAGAAGCAATAATGATTGCTGGAGCTTCTTTCTTGTATGGTAAAGAGTTAGTTGTTTCTAGTAAATGGTTCGGTAAACTTGCAACAGTTCTATTTTATATAGCAATTGTATGTTCTTTTGGAATAAAATATTGGAATACAAGTATATACAATCCACTAGATCCATCTTCAATTTTATTGCCACAATTTGATATATATATATATTATTTAGCACTAATTTCAACTATTTTTTCTTTAATAATGTATTTTATAACCTTCTATAAACAAGGTTATTTGAAAAAAGAAAATTTAAAAATAAAAGAAGATGCAAATAGCAAAGACAGGTCAAAGTAATTTGACCTGTCTTTTTTAGAACTTAAAATAACGTCTATATAGTTCACACTCATTCGTAATCTTCTAATGCACTATTTAAAGCTTCATCTCCAATTACATATATTCCCTTTTTCAAATTCTCTATATCTATTTCAGGTAAATATTGTATTTGGATTTCTGTATCTTGTTTTAATGTTTCATTTCCATTTTGATCTACTGTATATATACCAATAACCCAATTATGCACTTTTAATACATAATGCTCATTGCAAAATCCTTCCACTTCTTTATATAAAACTATTTCTTCTCTTGAATATCCTTGTAATTCCCAATCTGGATATTTTTCTTTTACTTCTTCTTCATTTTTATTAACTAATTCTACATCTACATCTTCTATTTCTCTTATTAGATGATCACACCCCTTATAGTAAGTTTTTTTTATTATTGAAGCAGAAGGCAAAATATTATCATTTTCTGCAGATGATGTTTCCACAGTATTAACAGTACTATTGTTAATATCTTGTCCTTCCGCTAATTGTTTATCTTCTATCATATTGCTATCTAAAGTATTATCTCTATTGTTTGTAAAAACTGCAAAAACTATACCTAATAATAATAACAAAGCAATTGCTATAGCTATAATATAACCTTTTCTCATTTTGCTATTTCATCCCTTTCTTTGCTTTTATTATTATTATGATATAAAATTGTCAAATTTATACATTAAAATTAAGTTTTATTTTCTATTTGTCGTTAATTTAACATTTGGTATAACAATATATTTTCCTTCTTGTTAACTTTTATAATAATCTCTCCATTTATGTCTGTTCTATATATTTTACTACCGTATCTGTTCTAATCTTTCTAACACCCCAATATTTGGATGACCAAACGTATTTGTCACTCCTACTCCTATTAATGAAATTCTTGGATTTACAAGTTTTAAAAATGAAGCAATTGTAGATGATTTAGATCCATGATGTGCCACTTTTAAGATATCTGCTCTTAATTTATTGGTCTTTGAATATAATTTTATTAACTCTTTTTCTGCTATCTCTTCTATATCTCCAGTAAATAAAATCTTAAAGTTTTTATATACTAATCTTGCAACAATTGAATTATTATTCAATATATTTTCACTAATTAAATTTCTAGTAGGAAATAAAATTTCAAAAAACATATTTTTTTCTATATTTATTCTATCTCCTGCTTCTAAATAAATAACTTTAATCTTTTTCCTTTTACTTATCTCTAAAAAATGTTTATAATTTTCAGACTCTTTTCCCTGTTTTGAAATTAAAACATGTTCTACTCTTAAATTTTCCAATATTGAAAATAATCCACCAACATGATCACTATCAAAATGCGATATCATCATATAATCTATTTTTGTTACTCCTCTATCTAATAAATATGGTAACAAAATTTTTTCTCCAACATCAAAACTACCAGTTTCACTTCCTCCACCATCAATTAAAATACTATTACCTTTTGGAGTCAAAATAAGAGTACTATCACCTTGTCCTACATCTATAAAATAAATTCTAAGGTCTTTAGGTAATAAATTTAGTAAATTAAATATTATAATTATTATTAATAAAATAATTATAGTTTTCTTTATATTTATTTTGTTGCAAAAAAGTATTATCACATAATATATAATAATAAAAATTATATTTGGTGTTGGAATTAATATTTTAGATAATGGCAGCTTAGCGGTAAAATCAGCTATAAATATTAATATTTCTAACATTGGATTTAAAAAAATTGATAATAAATAAGCTAAATTAATATTAATAATAGATAGAAAAATTTGTACAAATCCTAAAATAACTACTATTCCCATAATTGGAGAAACCAAAACATTTGAAATAAAAAAAGTTAATGAAAGTGTATTAAAATTATACATTATAATTGGAATTATTATTATATTTGCAGATATACACACAAAAAACATTTCTTTTATATAATTTAATATTTTATTTTTTATAGGAAATTTTTTAGATAATTTATTACTGAATAAAATAATTCCTATTGTTCCACCATAAGAAAGTAAAAATCCCATATCAAAAATAGTATAAGGATTAAAGATTAAAATAATAAAACTAGAGAAAGCCAAATTATTATACACATCTGATTTTCTATAAAATAAAAAAGACATTAAACCTAATATAGACATTATGCATGCCCTTACCACAGATGCAGTTGCTCCTGTTAAAAACATAAAAAAGATTAAAAGAAAAATAGTAAATATTTTGGAAAACTTATTTCCAATTTTTAATTTTCCCAATAGCCCGCGATATTCCTATAATTATGTATGTAACATGTGATCCAGAAATTGCCAAAGTATGCGATAAATTACTATCTCTAAAATTTTCTTCTAAATCTTCTGTTATATTTTTTGTATTGCCCATTAATATTCCTAATAACAATCCTCTTGTATTTTCTGGGAGTAATTTATTTAACCTATTTTCTACCTCTTTGTTAATTTTAAAAATTATACTTTCCATCAAATTAACATCATTTTTTCCTAATATTTTAACATCTTTGCTATCACACTTTAGACTTGTATATATTCCTTTAGTTTTTAAATAATTTTTGTAATCAAATCCTTTATAATTTCTAGAACTATTAGCTTCTACATAATTTGTGGTAAACTCTATAATATCACCATATTCTAATTGTAAATCTTTTTTTATATTTATTAATAAATGATCTCCTTTAAATTTTGAATTGCCGTTTACAGTCTTTACTCTAATTTCATATTGATCTCTATATTCCTTTTCTTCTTTTTCAGTTACAACAGTTCCTATTACTCTAATTGTATTATCTATATAGTTCTTATATTTATTTTCATAATTATTTTCTAAAAATTGAGTATAACACCCAAAAATTAAACAAAAGATTAATAAAATTATCCAATACCTATAATTATAAAAAAATAGAATAATTATAATAATAGTAAATAGAATAATTATAAATAAAAATGGGAATATACCTTGTGTGTATATCCCCATTAATATTCCTAATATTGAGCCAATAGATACCAATATAATTGGTCTTTTCAACATTTAAATATTTCCTTTCTGGCCCCCATATTTAAAACAATCTAATTGCAGAATAAAATCTATCAGCATACGTTGTATCTAAACTAGAAATTATTACGCTATATGTTGTTGTAGAAGCATGTATAAAATTTCTATCTCCAACATAAATTCCACAATGTCCTATTCCTACTCCTGTTTCATAATCTGTTAAAAATACTATATCTCCAGGCTGTAATTCACTTTCTTTTACCTTTTTAGCTTCTGAATATTTAGATTGTGAAGTTGCACCATGTGGAAGATTTATTCCAAAATTTTCATAAACATACATTGTGAAACCTGAACAATCAAATCCACTTGGACTTTCTCCTCCATAAACATATTTACAACCTAAAAATTTTTTTGCATATTCTACTACTTCGTCACCTTTAGATGAAGTTTGCTCTACTGTTTCTTCTTTTTCTTGAATCACATTGCTATTATCTGTTTCAGTTGTTGTATTGTTACTTCTATCAATACTACCTCTTGATGTAGTTTTAGGTTCATCTGCTATGTAATCTTTAGATACATATCCAGTATCATTTCCAGATTTTATTTGATACCAATCTCCATCTTCTCCAGTAACTGTTACTTTAGTATTTAGTTCCAAAACTTTAATAATATCATAATTGGTTCCTGCACCTTTTCTTACATTTACCAAATCTTCACTAATATATGCTTCTCTTGATTCAAACTCATTATTTTGTGAGTTACTATCTGTATCAGAATTACTATCTTTATCTGAGCTATTATCACTTGCTTGCTTTGTAGTATTCTCTAAAGTATCACTTCTAACCCATCCACTTATCTCATCAGTTTGAATATAAGACCAACCGCTCAATTCTGTAATAAAAATTACTTCAGTACCATTTTTTATATTATCTATATCTGTTGAATTTATAAGTGGCAATATCTTTATTTTAGAATCTTCTTTCAATTTTTTATAAACTATTGTTGGTTCATCTTGAGTCACATTTTCTTCTTCATTATTAGTTTGCTCTGTATTTGTTTGAACTTCGTTTTCTGTATTTTCTTGTTCATTGCTTTCTTGATTTTCACTCTCAGTATTATTTTGTTCTGTTTGTGATTGTGTATTTTCTTCTGTATCAGCATTTTGTTCTTCAGAATTAGTTTCCTCTCCTAATACTTTTACATATTCACTGCTAACATATCCTGTATATTTTTCATACTTAATTTTATACCAATCTTCATTAGTTTTTTCTAAAAGTTCACATTCAACACCTTCTGAAATCATTGCTATAATATTACCATCAGTTGAAGGGCTTTTTCTTATGTTTAAAGTTTCTGCTGTTACTTCTAACATTGTAGCAGCTTTAACCATTATAGAATTTATTCCTAACAATACTGCAGTAGCTACTAGTGTTAAAAATATCTTTTTAAAAATCTTCATTTTAGAAAAATCGCTCCTTTATATAATATCCGACAATAGTATATAATTAATTACAAAAAAAGTCAATTAAATATAGCAAAAATTCACACAATTTGCGTTTATGCCAAAAAAAATAGTCAATAAAATTCAAAACTTTATTGACTATTTATATTATATTATTGTAATTCTACTGTAGCACCAGCTTCAGTAAATTTAGCTTTTAATTCTTCAGCTTCTTCTTTCTTTACGTTTTCTTTAACTGTTTTTGGAGCTCCATCAACTAAATCTTTAGCTTCTTTTAATCCTAATCCTGTAGCATCTCTAACTACTTTGATTACTTGAATTTTGTTTGCTCCTGCTTCTTTTAATACTACATTGAAAGAAGTTTTTTCTTCAGCTGCAGCTGCTCCTCCTGCTACTGGAGCTGCTACTGCTGCTGCAGATACTCCATATTTTTCTTCTATTCCTCTTACTAATTCTGCTAATTCAGCTACTGATAAGCTGTCTATAGTCTCTAATAATTCATCTATTTTTGCCATTTTTTAAATCCTCCTATAATCTAATTTTTTATTTGCAAACATGGCAGTTTGCATTTCTAATTTTTAATTAATTTTAAGCATTTTCTTTTTGAACTTTAACTTGATCTAATGCAACTGCAAGTTTTGTAATATTTCCAAGCAATGCACCAGCAAGTTTTGCAATAAGTTCTTGTCTTGATGGTAATTTTGCTAATGCGATTAATTCATCTAACGGAACAACTTTTCCATCTATAATTCCACCTTTTATTTTGTAGAATTCATTAGCTTTTGAGTAATTATATACTATTTTTAAAGGTTCTGAATAATCACCTTCTGACATAATTACGGCTGTTGGTCCTTCTAGAATTTCATCTAATCCATTTTCACCATTAGCGTTTAATGCTCTTTTTATAATATTGTTTTTTATAACTTTGTAATCACTATTAACATTTTTTAAGTCTGCTCTTAATTTTGTAACATCTGCTACATTTATTCCTCTATAGTCTGTTAAAAGAATTACTTTTGCATTCTTTAGTTTTTCTGCCACAGAATTTACAACTTCTTCTTTTTGTTTTAATATTGATTCACTTGCCATTTTATTTTCACCTCCCAAAAATTTCTAAAGGGTCATAAGACCTTATTTTTGCATTATAAAATCCAATTAAATCACCGCAAGGTAATATTAATTGGATAATCCGAACTTCATATTACCTCGGTAAGACTTATTTTATGCTTACTGTCTTTGGCGATATATTATATATTTATTTTTGGTCAATATACATACTTGGACCCATTGTAGTAGATATAGCTACACTCTTAATATATTGTCCTTTAGCTGCTGCTGGTTTTGCTTTTATAATAGCATTCATTACAGTATTATAGTTTTCTACTAATTTATCTGTACCAAATGATACTTTTCCAAAACCTAAGTGAATTATATTATTTTTGTCTAATCTATATTCTACTTTTCCTGATTTAATTTCATTTATTGCTTTTGTAACATCCATTGTTACAGTTCCTGATTTTGGGTTAGGCATTAATCCTTTTGGTCCTAATACTTTTCCTAATCTACCAACTACTCCCATCATATCTGGTGTAGCTACGATTACATCATAGTCAAACCAATTTTCTTTTTCTATTTTTGGTATTAATTCCTCTGCTCCTACAAAATCAGCTCCAGCTTTTGTAGCTTCTTCTGCTTTTGGTCCTTTTGCAAAAACTAAAACTCTAAGAGTTTTTCCTGTTCCATTTGGAAGTACAGTTGTTCCTCTTACTTGTTGATCAGCTTGTTTTGAATCTACACCTAATTTAACATGTAATTCAACTGTTTCATCAAATTTTGTTTTAGGCATTTTTTCAATTAAATCTAATGCTTCTTTTACAGCATAAGATTTTTTTCTATCTATTAGCTTTTCAGCTTCTTGATATCTTTTTCCTCTTTTCATATTTACCTCCTTTGGTCATAACGAGTTATACTCTCCCAATTTTTTAAATTAATCTGTTACTATAACACCCATTGATCTTGCTGTTCCAGCTACCATGCTCATTGCTGCTTCTAATGATGTAGCATTTAAGTCTGGCATTTTTTGTTTAGCTATTTCTTCAACTTGTGCTTTTGTTATAGTTGCAACTTTATCTCTGTTAGGTTTTCCTGAACCTTTTTCAATTTTAGCAGATTTTTTTATTAATACTGCCATTGGTGGTTCTTTTGTTATAAATTCAAATGATTTATCTTTATATACAGTAATAACTACTGGTATAATTAATCCAGCTTGATTTGCTGTTCTATCATTGAATTCTTTAACAAATTGCATAATATTTACACCACTTGCACCTAATGCTGGTCCTACTGGTGGAGCTGGTGTAGCTTTACCTGCAGGTATTTGCAATTTAATAATATTTCCTATTTCTTTTTCTGCCATTTTTTGCACCTCCTTTAAATTTTAAATATGTATATTGAATAAAATTTCAAACCAAATTATATTTTTTGTACTTGAGAAAACTCTAGTTCTACTGGTGTTTCTCTTCCAAACATAGATACAAGAACTTTTACTTTATGTTTTTCTTTATTTATTTCTGTAACTGTTCCTGTAAAGTTAGCAAGTGCTCCTTCCATTATTCTTACTGTATCATTAACATTATAATCAACATTAACTTGAACTTGTTCAAAGCCCATGCTTCTTATTTCTGCGTCTGTTAAAGGTATAGGGTCAGTACCTGATCCTACAAACCCAGTAACACCTCTAGTATTTCTAACTATGTACCATGTTTTTTCTGTTACAATCATTTTTATTAAAACATAACCAGGGAAAACTTTTTTTAGATTTGTTTTTCTTTGACCATCCTTTATTTCTATTTGCTCTTCCATTGGAACAATTATATCAAAAAAGAAGTCCTCTAATTCTCTATTTTTTATTGTCTTCTCTAAGTCTGTTTTAACTTTATTTTCATATCCTGAATATGTATGGACTACATACCATTTTGGTTGTAATTCTTCTTGAGACATTTTTAGCCTCCCTTATATTTATAAATTACTCTTTATTTTCTGCATTTTCTTGTTGTTCCTCATTATTTGCATTTTGTTCTTCTGAATTAGATTCATTTTCTTCATTTTCTGTACTATTTGTTTCTGTTTCGTTTGTTACATTAGAATTATCTAGCTCATTGTTAGTGGTATTTTCCATTTGCACATTGCTAGCTTCTACTGCCTCTTTAATTTTATTTATGCCGTAATTATTCATTAATTCAAAAACCAAATCTAAAGCAAAAACAATTATAGCAGTTATTAAAACAATTGTAATAACCGCAACCGTATTATTGACAAGTTGCTTTGGTGTTGGCCAAATTACTCTTTTTAATTCTGCCTTAAAATCTTTAAAAAAATGTTTCTTATCTTTACTTTCCTTTTTGTTTACATTCTTAGGCATTTAATTTCCTCCTTAAAAGGCTTTATTTTGTTTCTTTATGTGTTGTACGTTTTTTACAGAATTTGCAGTATTTAACTACTTCTAATCTTTCTGTATTATTCTTTTTATTTTTTTCTGTCATATAATTTCTTCTTTTACATTCTGTACATTCTAATGTAATTGGTTCTCTTGCTCCTTTTGCAGCCATTTAAAACACCTCCAGCTCCTATTTCAACATTTAAATTCATTTTTTTAAGCGTATGCATCTACATACGCTTAATAATTGTATCATCTTTTTATGTCCATGTCAACATTTTACCAAATTTTTGTAAGATTTATGCACCATTTTTCTATAATTTTATATTAATATAGAAGATATATGAAATACTTTTCCTTTTCCTTCTAAGTTTTTATTTGTTTCCTTTAGTATTTTATGGTCATCATCTAATAATATTGCATAATCATATTCTTTTAACTTTTTTTCCATCTGAGCATATTTTGCATAATTTCTATTTTCTGAATTATATTCTCCCGCTTCTTTATTTATTATAATCCAATTAGTTGGTTTAATAAAATTTACATATTTATTTAACCATTCCTTTTTCTTTTCCTTAATTTTAGTATTTTTAGCTAAAGACAAAATATATAAATCAATATTTTGTATTTTGCTTATTCCTTTTAAAATATCTATTATTGGTAACACAGGCTTTTCATTTAATAAGTCTTCATGTGCTTCTATTAATTGTTTTTCCCCTTCATAAATTTTATATTCTACTATAGTACCATCCATATCTATAAAAATAGCAACTCGATTATATCCATTACATATTTCTTTTATTGTATCTATAAACAAATCATTATATCTATTTATATAATTTTCATTAACTAAATGACCTGCTCCCCCTCTCCTCTTTATTGCAGTCAATGGCGAAACTGTTAATGCTATCAAAAAATCTGGAAATAATTCCTCAATAAATTGGCTTTTGAATTTTTCATATTGCTCTTTAGTAGCAATACCTTCCCACAAGAATTTTTTTCCATAAAAATTGCTATCTAACAAGCCTCTATCAATTAATATAATATCGGCTTTAATATAGCTAGCTCTTAAAATTTCAGCAGTAGTTTGAAAATGCATCCATAAGTTTGCATTCCATGTACCTTTTGGTATCTCTGTTGGTAACCTTTCTGCTGATTCTTGTAGAACAGTTACTTCATACCCATTGGAAATAAGTTTGTTGGACAAATTTTTAATAGTTGTTGTTTTTCCAGACTCTGGAGTTCCTGTAAATTCTACCATAAATGGTTTCCGCATAATTATGCCTCCCCTATAATTTTTTCTATATTATACTCTATAAATATAAAATATTCAAATATTTTTTACTTTTTATTTAATAATTGTCAACATTTTAAAATTCGCGTAATTGTTTTTGTTCCAATTTTACTTTATTAAAATTGTGTATGTCTTTTAGCGAAGCTTTTTATCTAATAGGAATTTCAAAGAAATTTCCTATTGAATAAAAAATATCCACTTAATTATCTAAGTGGATATATATGAATTCATATATTTATATACAAATTTCAATTATTTATTGTTAACTAAATCTTTTAAAGCTTTTCCTGCTTTGAATACTGGTGCCTTAGATGCTGGTATTTTTATTTCTTCCTTAGTTTGTGGGTTTCTACCTTTTCTAGCAGCTCTTTTTCTAACTTCAAAAGAACCAAATCCAACTAATTGAACTTTATCTCCTTCTACTAATGCATTTGTTATTACTTCTACAAAAGCATTTAATGTTGCTTCAGCTTCTTTTTTTGTTTCTCCTGTTTTAGCTGATATAGCTGCTATTAATTCTGATTTGTTCATTTAAATTACCTCCTATAAGTTTTGAAATATGTAGATTCTGTATGTTTTATCTACTATTATCAATATTCGCCATCCTTGTATAAAATCCTTCTTTTTTCTACTTTATTTTTTTAATTTTATTAATATAAGTGCAGAATTGTAAGTATTTTATAAATCTTATCTCCTTTAGGCAATAATATTATCTCTTCTTTTGAAAAGATTTTTAACATTATTACCAACAGAATATATATCATACAAGCTAACAGCATTGCTATTATTGTACATAATTTTGCATTTATTATACATAAAAGTTGTAAATATATAAAATAAGATAATATTCCCATTCCTATTACAGCAATTATTGGTTTAAATAAAAATTTACTCTTATCAAATTTTATATTCATATATTTCTTTAAAAACATTAATTCTAATGTTGCAGATACAATATGACATATTGTAGTAGCTAAAGCTGCTCCTGCTACTCCGCCAAATATAAATCCTTCTTTTCCTAATGGTATTAATGTAATATTTAAAAATAATTTAATAACTACTCCAACAGATAAGCACAATGCAGGTATAGTTATTTTTCCTAATCCATGTAATGCTCCACTAATAGTTTGTTCTAATATAATAAATATTATTCCTATTGAACTTATTTGATATATAAAAGCTCCTGAT
This sequence comes from uncultured Clostridia bacterium, assembly GCA_944390395.1. Lineage (GTDB taxonomy): Bacteria > Bacillota > Clostridia > TANB77 > CAG-508 > CAG-273. Next base: position 31,415 of record CALXPY010000008.1, read on the forward strand.
GTTGCGTTTGGAAATAGTAACTCTAAAATTGGTTTAGCAAAAATTATCATTCCTACACTGCAAGGTAACCCTATTAATATAGATATTAACATAGAAAATTTTACTTTTCTTATTCCTCCTTCCATATTTCCTTTTGCTTTCATTGAAGAAACTGCTGGAATTAAAGAAGTAGAAAATGCCATATTAAATGATAAAGGTAACATTACTAATGTATCTACTTTTCCTGTTAATATTCCATATTGTATTTTTGCACTCTCTTCTGACATGAATTTTTTTAATCCTCTGACAACTGTCATAGAATCTACATTTTTATTTATACTCCCCAAAATCGAAGTAAGAGACATTGGAATAGATACACTAAGTATTTGTTTTATTGTTTTACGTATTCTTGTAGGTCTATAGTTAATACTGTTTTTTATTTCGAATGCTATTTCCTTTTTTTCATATTTATAATATCTATAAAGATATGAAAAGCAAAGTCCTGTTGCAAGTGTTGTTGCAAGATTAGCTCCTGCTGCCATAACTACAGTATCAGTTCCAGAAATTATTGCTATTATCTCTACAAGGACTACTGATGAAATTGTTTTAAAAACCTGCTCTAATGTTTGTGATTTTGCAGTTACTTCTACATCTTCTCTTCCATTAAAATATCCTTTTATTACAGCAGATAGAGCAACAAAAAATATTGAAGGTGACAGTGCAACTAAAGTAAATTCAGCTTCTGGTATTTGCAAAATTCTATTAGCTATATAACCTGCTCCGCAAAATAAAATTGCTGAACATAAAAAGCCTATAAAACCAAAAGTAACAAAAGAAATTTTAAAAATTCTATGTGCCCCTTTATGATCACCTACTGCTACTCTTTCTGAGACTAGTTTAGATATTGCATTAGGAACCCCCATTGAAGATAATGTAAGCAATAGCGCATAAATTTGAAATCCACTGCTATATATAGCATTACCTTTATCCCCAAATCCTTCTCTATTAGTCAAGTAAAGCTTATACACTAATCCTAATATTTTAACAAATACTTGAGCTATCATTAAAATAATAATGCCTTTTGCAAAGCTCTTTGTTCCTCTCTTTTTTTTCTTACCCATTATATACCTTTCTAAAATATACAAGTTTTATCTTTTTAATATTATTTGTTCTTTTCTTTAGTTATGCAAAAATATATGTTTTTTACTTTTATTTTATTAAGTTTTTTTCTAAAATCTCTTGTATTTTTAGCCATTTTATAAGATAATAGTATATGTAGAAGTATATATAGAAAGTGGTGGAACTTTTGAAAATAATAGATAAATTTTTAAAATTTTTAAAAACTGATAGAAATACATTTGCAACTTATATTCTAGCATTAATTTCAGCATATATTGTAGTAGATAGATTAATAGAAGTTCTATTTATTATTTTTACGGGAGTATCTTATTCTTATTGGGGACCAATTGAATATACTTTAGCATTTGCCTGTGTTGCATTCGCATTTTTCTTTTCAGGTGGCTCAAAATTTGCTAAAGCTGATGTTGATAAATTAAGAATTTTTAACGTGTTTTGTATTTCTTTATATATAGTAGGAATTTCTGCTTTAGTGCAATGGTTAAATCAAGCAATTTGGTTAGGTCTACTTTCTTTACCAAATTATACAGAATTAGCAACTGAATTTTATTACTTGTTCCAACCAGCATTTACAGCTATTGGACTATATATTCCGCTTGTTACATTCTATAAATTAATAAAATGGTTAGTATTCAGTGTAAACGATGTTAAAGATATACGTGATTCTATTTTCGAATATGGTGGTATAAGCTTATCAAGTACAAAAGATCCACATGGTATTTATTCTTGCGAAATTAAAATTTGTACTAACCCTGAAAGTGGTAAGGATGTAATTATTCCAGAAGCTAGACGTTTTGATTCATTACTTGCAGTTGGTGTTTCTGGTTCACGGAAAAACTACATTAATATATGAACCAATGATAGCTAGAGATATTTCTAGAAAATCATTTTTTAGGGAAGTATCAAAAGAATTAGGATTTACAGCTTTAAAAACTGGTATTGCAACTTTAAATTGTCCTTATGGAAATGATTATATAAATAAAAACTTTACTTTAGATATGTTAGTACCTAATCCTTTAAAATTAGATTTATATAAAAAATTTATGGAAAAAATGATTTTAAGTTCAAATGGAGATAAATTTGTTTATAGAAATTTAGGCATAACTTATGTCTCTCCTGAACCAGAATCTATTAATACTATTACTAAAATAGCTAAAAACTATAATTTTGATATAAATATAATAGATCCAAACGATTCAGCTTCAATTGGATTAAATCCATTTGTTTACTCTGATCCTATAAAAACTGGTGTTGCTATATCTTCTGTATTAAAAGCATTATTTACAAACTCTAGACCAGATATAAAATTGGCATATAGAGAAAATGCAGCAATACAAATTTTAGAAAATTTATCAATTCTTCTAAAAGAAATGTATCCAAGATTAAATGAGGATCAATTGCCTAATTTAGAGGATTTATTAGATTATTTAAACGATTTCTCGCTTATAGAAAATATGACAGAAGAAATGAAACAAATTCCAGAGTTGTCAGAAAAATATAAAATACTTATACGTTACTTCGAAAATAACTTTTATAAAAATGCACCTAATATAGAAGAAAATAAAAAATCTATATTTGTTGCATCTGCAGAATTAGATAACTTACTAAGATACCCTGGAGTTAAAAATATTTTATGTAACAGAAATAACAATTTAGATTATGATAAGGCATTAAGAGATGGCGAAATTACTTTAGTATGCACAAGACGTGGAGATTTAGGTGAAAGTGCTCATAAAGCTTTTGGATTGTTCTTTATATTATTGATGCAACAATCAATTTTATCAAGACCTGGAAATGATTCAAATAGAATACCTAATTTCTTATACATAGATGATTTTCCAACTTATATTTGTAAAGCAACAGAACCTATTTATACATTATATAGAAAATATAAAGTTGCTACAGTATTAGATTCTCAAAACCTTTCTCAATTAAAAGGTGATGCAGAACTAAGTAAGGGTGATTATTTTAGAGATTTAATACTTTCAAACTGTGTAAATAAAGTTATATTTGGTAATGCTTTACCAGAAGATGTACAATGGTGGGAAACAGAATTAGAGCAAAAAAGAGAATGGTCTTGGAGTAGTAGTTATGAAACAAATCCAGACAAAGATAGTTACGGATATGATACTAAATTAGGTGGCGTTAACTTAAAATGGAAACCAAACTATGCAGCTGGAAAAATAAAATCTTTAAAAGCAAAACAAATTATTTATAAAGTAAAAAATTCTAGCGGTAAAAGTGAAGTTGATAAAGGAAAACTTGATGGTATAGATGCTAAATTTAAAGAACCTCAAAAATTAAAAACTTTTGACTTTACAAAATTTAGTGATGGAATTTATACTTCAACTGCTGCTAACTTAAAAAAGAAAAATAGAGGTAAATTTGCTGCAGCAACAGCTGATAATAACAACTATGATATAGATCGTGAAATAGATCCTATAAAGACAGATACATCAGATTCAAAATATTTATTTGACAGCGAAGACGCCATAATAGTTAACTTTAAGAAAAGTGAAAATAATGATAATAAATAAAATAAAAGATGGAGTTCTTTAAAACTCCATCTTTTATTTTATTTAAACTTTTTGTGCAGATTTTGTTGAATATATTGTCACGGTTACAGATAAAATAAATAGTACTATTATAAATACACAAATACTTTCAAATGGAATTAGTAACTTATCTAAAATTATTAACTGCTCCATATATTTTATTATTCCATATATTATTGGTATTGATATTATTATCGAAATTATCAATGCTTTTACAAACATATATATACACTCATTTAACAATATCTTGTTTATATTTCTTTTTGTTGCTCCTAAATCTGATAATATTTTAAATTCTTGCTTTCTTTCACTTATACTTGCATTTATTATATTTGTTGCACTTATTATTCCTATTGCTATTATTACTACTATTATTATTTCCAATACTAATTGCAATATATTTATATATATTTTCTTTTCTTGATTTTCTAATGAATAATAATCTCCATATATTTCTATGTTTTCTTCTTTTTTTACCTCTTCTATATAATTTGAAAATTCTATTATGTTATCACATTTGATTCTTACAAGTTTTGGATCTCTGGCATAATTAATCCATTCTGTCAATGTAACATTATTTTTCTTACAATAGCTGTCATTGTTTTCTTCTATTTTGTTGAATGTTTCCATATTAATAAAAACAAGTGGCCATCCGCTATTATATAGCTTAAAATCTTTGTATTCATCAAGAATTTCGTCCGTTATTACAATATTTTCTGCTAAACTCTTATCATCTATTATATCATATTCTATCTCTTTATCTGAAAATGGATCTCCAAAAACATTTACAATACTCAATTTCAAATCATAATTATTTTTAAATATTGTATCATAACCATAAATTTGTTCACTTACTACATCATAATCAACTAGAGTATTACATATAATACTATCTCCGTACTGTGCATTTATTTTTTTTATATATTTATTATACATATTTTCATCTAGCCCAATTAATTCTATTGTCATTAATACTTTTTCGTTTTCAATTACTCTCATTCCACTTTTTTCTATATCATATACAACTGATTCTTTTGGTTCTACTAAAGCTGAAAGTCCCATTATTTTATGTTCCATATATTCTAAATTTGAATCATTTTTATTTTTATAATTATCTAGTATTGATTTATAGATTGCCTTCGCATTATCTATTACGCTTAGTTCTGCATCTACACCATATTGGTCTACTAAATTTGATGCTTCTTTTTCATAATTAATATATGTACTTACTGTTATAAACGATGTCATACATATTACCAATAATATTGTTATTACTCTATATTTGTTTTTATTTCTTTTATAATTTTTTAAAGCTATTTTTCCTTCTATTGGTAGTATCTTTTCTAAAATTTTATTTCCTTTTTTGTATTTTATTTGTTTGTTATTTCGTATTTCTTGTATTATTGATGTACTACTTGCTTTTGTACTTGGGATTATTGCTGATATGTATATGTTAAACATTACTATTGCTAATGCTATAATTATATATTTTATATCTATTACTAATCTAAAATTGTATGTAGTAGGTAATAGTATTTCATTTATTAATTTTAAAACTACATTAACTCCTAAATATGATATTAATCCTCCTATTATTATTCCTATTATCCCCATTACTGTTGCTTCTATAAATACCATTTTTAATACTTGCGTTTCTGTAGCTCCTATACTATTTAGTATGGCATATTCTTTTTTTCTCTCATTTATTGTTATTAAGAATGCATTATATAATATTATTACAAATATTGCTGAAAAAACAAATATTACTAATACTATCATTATATCTATTACATACGAAAAGTTTAGTGTTGTTTTATAAATAATTTCTGTTTGCGTATAATCTGTATAATCCAATTTTATGTCTATTATCCCATATACGGTAAGTAATTTTTCGTTAAATTCACATTTACTATATGCCTCATTATATGACATATTCAATGTTTGCACTATGTCTGTAGAATATTCAGATGTATTTTTTATCTCTTTATATTTTATATACGCATTTATATTATTATCTTCATCTATTATAGATGTGTTTTTATACTCTTCTAGTTTTTCATTTTCTCCTTTTTGTACATATATTTTTTCAATGTATTCTTTATCTTTTATTATATTAAAACTATTTAAATCTAGATCTTTTATCATGAAGTGATAATCATTATAATCATTTTCTATATTTTCAGTTATTCCGTTCCTAATACTAGATATTACTAAAATTGTAGTAAATATTAGAAAACTACATAGTATTATTGATATAGTTGTAAATATCGTTCTGCGCATGTTTTTCTTCATATTACTATATATCAATCTTCCCTCTATTTTCATTTATATCACTTACCTTTATTAATTAAATTATTACCTATAGTTAAATTCTATATTAACTCTACAGCTATGTCAAGTAAATATTTTTCTTAAAGGATATAGTAAATTATTACAGATTTTTGTGTTTCTTTCTTAATTACTATTAATAATATTTTTAACATTCAAAAAACTCCCTGGATATAAACCAGAGAGTTTTTTATTATAATCCTAATAATTTAACTTCAATATTTTCCATTTTATATTTTTGTGTTTCTGGATCTAATTTAAATTCTACTAAAGTTTTTTCTAATGTTTCTTGATTTTGTCTTAAGTCTGTAGAAAAATATAATTTAATGTTTGATATTTCTAGTTTGTTCATAACAATTATTTTAAATGCTTCTGCCATATTTCTTTCGTCTTCACAAATAAGTATCAATTGTGGTAAGCTATTATAGCCAGAATCTCCTACTTGGAAATTTTCATAGAAATCTTTATATAATTTCATTTTATCTACAAATTTCTTTTCCCAATCATCTTCTCTTCTTACAACTTCAAAAACAAATTCTATAGATTTATTATTTTTAGTAAGTTTTACACTTCCTCCTGTTGCTTTAAATACCTTGCCTGCTTGTTTTGCTGTAAAACTTGGTTTTGTAACATAAGAATCAAATGCTTTTACTTTTTTTAGATATGCTATAATTGTTTGATTTCCAGCTAATCTTTTTTTAATCATTGCAACAGGTTTTGTATTATCAGTTGGTTGCCATTTACATTCAATTCCTCTTGAATTTAATAAATATTTACCCATTTTTTCTAAGCAATATATTCTATAAATTCCTTTTCCTTCTTCTGAATTAAAATAATATCTTGTTAATATTTTTGTTTTTACTAATTGTTCTAATTTATTATTTAACTTATCTTGACTTCCTACTTCAATTCCTTTCCATTCAAGCATTTGATATAATTGCCTTGAAGTTATAAATTCAAATTCATTTACTAATTCCATAATTTTAAAATGGATATCATTTATATGTCCTATATTTATTCTATTAATAATTTGATTCATAGAAACATATCCATCTTTTCCATCAAATACTTTTATTTCACCTTCTCTAATAGCAAAAGGTGATACTGTAGCTTTAATTTCACTATCCTCTACCATAATAACCCTCCTTGGAGAAATTTTTTATACATTAAATTTTATCACATTTTTTTATATTTGTCTATTTTATTAAACTTTCTACTTCTGAAGATTTTAAATATCTCCATTCTCCTAATTTTAAAGACTTTACATTAATATTTCCTATTTTACTTCTATGCAAACTTAATACTTTTTTTCCTATTGCCTCACACATTTTTCTTACTTGCCTATTTTTTCCTTCGTGTATAGTAATTTCTAATCTAGATATTTGTTTTTCTTTATCTATTTTTAAAATTCGTACATCTGCTTTTTTTGTTACATATTCTTCATCTATTTTAACTCCATTACTAAGCTGCTCTATTTCTTCTTTTGTAACTATGCCCTTTAATGTTACATTATATGTTTTAGTAACTTCATGTTTTGGATGTGTTACTTTAAAAATAAAGTCACCATCGTTTGTTAAGATTAAAGCTCCTGATGTATACATGTCCAATCTTCCAACTGGCAATATTCTTTCTTTTACTTTTACAAGATCTAAAACTGTATCTCTATTAAATTGATCTTTTACTGTTGTTACATATCCAATTGGTTTATTTAATAAAATATATATTTTTTTATCTTCTTTATTCTGAATTTTTTCTCCTTTAAATTCAATAACATCATTTTCAGGATCTACTTTTGTTCCTAATGTTGTTACAATTTTTCCATTTACTTTTACATTTCCTTCTAAAATATGTTCTTCTGCTTTTCTTCTTGAACATATTCCAGAATCAGATAAAAATTTTTGTAATCTTATACTTTCCAATTGCTCTTAGCTTCCTCCTGTTCTATAATCTTTTTAAAATACTCTGGCAATTCCGCTTCTAGATGCATTTTTTTACCAGTTGTTGGATGTTTAAAATCTAATGACTGTGCATGTAGCATTTGCCCTACTACTCCAAATTCATTTTTACCATTAGAATATACCATATCTCCTACTACAGGATAACCAATTTCTGCTAAATGTACCCTAATTTGATGTGTCCTTCCTGTATCTATTTTTACTTCTAATAAAGTATACTTACCATATCTCTTTAAAATCTTAAAATGAGTAATAGCTTCTTTTCCATTTTTTGTAACTTCCATCTTTTTTCTGTCTTTTGTACTTCTACCTATTGGCATATTAATAGTTGCTTCATTTTCTGGTACTATTCCTCTTACTAAAGCTATATATTTTTTCTTTACTTCTCTGTTTTTTATTTGCTCACTTAAATTAATATGTGCTTTATCATTTTTAGCTATTATTAATATTCCAGATGTATCTTTATCCAATCTATGTACAATTCCTGGTCTAAGTTCTCCTCCTATACCAGATAAACTATCCTTACAATGTGCCATAATAGCATTTACTAGTGTGCCATCCCAATTACCTTCTGCTGGATGCACAACCATACCTTTTTCTTTATTAATAACTATTATATCATTGTCTTCATAAATAATATTTATAGGTATATCTTGTGCTTTTAAATCTACTTCTTTTATTTCTGGAATTTCTATACTTATTTTATCTCCAGCTTGAATTTTGTAAGATGGTTTTTGTGATTTTCCATTTACTTTTATATTATCACTTTCTATTAATTTTACTATCATGGTTCTTGATAAATCACTTATTTTATTAGAAACAAATGAATCAATTCTTACATTTTCTTCGCCATCTTGTACTATAATTTCTTGCATTTAGATTTTTCATTCCTTCCCAATTTTTTAATTATTTACGTTTAATCTTTCATATATTACAAAATATTTATCTGAATATATTTCTTTGTAGTTTTCATCTCTTGATAAAAACATATTTAATTTTGCTTTTTTAGTTGTAATTGTATGTGTAATATCATATTTATTAAATGTATTTTCATAATATGTACTTATATTTGATGTATTTATATAATCAGAGAAAATATTTCTACCTTTATATTTTCCATCTTCGCCTTTAGTTCCATTAAATTCTGGTGCATATAAATCTGCTCTTGAATCTATAAACACTGGTATTCCTCTATATAACAAATAACTTCCATAGTTGTATTCATTATATAATCTAATCTCATCTAAGTCTAAATTCTCTATTATGAAATTTGCAGCATCAACTGGATACGATGCTTTATTTACAAATTGATTACCTATTTTAGGTACAAAAATGTATAAACTGATTAAAATCCCCATAAATATTGTTAAAATTTTACCTGGTAATTTTGTCATAAACTTCATAACTGTTTCTGTACCTGTTTTGTCATACTTTTCAAAAAGGGCTGTAATTAATTTAACAAAAATAAATCCTGCAATTATTGCAAATAATGAAGCCTGCCTTCTTGACATAAGTGTCATTAATGTTAGACCAGCTAGCATAAAGAAATCTCTTAATCTTAATTTTGTATCTGTAAATATTAATACTAATAAGAACATTGTAAATACAATTAAAATTGCTGTATTATTTATTAATGTTAATGGTTGATGTTCACTAATATTTTGTGTTGTATTTCCTTGCATTGTTTTTATATAATATGTATAAGGTACATCACCTAAAGGTGTTAAAAGCCCTGTAAATAAGCTTATTATCATTATAAGTATTAACCATTTTACTGCAGGTTCTTTTTTAAATATTACTTTATAAGGATTTGCTCTTCTTTTCTCCTCGATAGCTTTTACATTTTCTTTGCTAGCTTCTAATTCTTTAATTTTATTGTTAAGTGCCTCTATTTTATCCTGTTTTCCCTCTTTTTTACTTAATCTCTTTAGCTTTGATCTACTGAAAAATAATTTTACATTATAATATATATTTGCATCTACAATAACAGCTAAAAGATATTCTGCTATATAAGGTACATATAAAACAAAATAGAATGGCCATACTGCACAATGTACATTTGCAATTATAATTGGAATTATAATTAAATAAACTGCATATCTTTTCTTTTTTGTTTCTATAAAGTTTTCTATAAATAATACTGTAAGAGCAAATAGAATGTATGTTACTAGTTGAGCCCTTGCAGCTATAAAATTCTTTAATAAATAAACTATTCCTAATGTTATAAAGAATGATATTAAATTATTTTTTGAAAATTTACAACATGCATAATATATTACTATTCCTAAAATCACACTTAAGATCATTGTTGCTATATATAATGCTGCAAATCCTCCAATGCCAACACTTTCTCCTAAGTTATAAACTAAGTAAGTTCCAACATCATACGCCCAATGTGGATATGAGTATGGCAAATCTTCATGCCATGAAAAAGGATCCATCATATCTATTGTTCCAGTTTCTACTATATGTTTTCCTATTGCTATAGAATAATATGTATCATTTTGAAAAGTTATTGGCGTAATAGCTATACAAAAAATTACTATACAGAATATTGCCAATACATTAAATTTTACTTTTGTCTTTTTCTCCATTTTTAACATTCCTTCCCTACTTTTATCACACACCAATTATACCAAATAACATATATTAAAAACAATAGATTTAAAAAAAATTAGAGCTTATAGCTCTAATTTTTAACCATTTATTTGTTTTGCTACTTCTTCTGCAAAGTTTTCTTCTCTTTTTTGTAATCCTTCACCTTTTTCAAATCTTGCAAATCTTAATATCTTAGCTCCTTTTGATTCAACTAATTTTCCAACTTTAGTGTCTGGATCTTTTACAAAGTCTTGTTCAACTAAACAAATTTCTGCATAGAATTTTCCAAGTCTTCCTTGAACCATTTTTTCAGCAATTTCAGCTGGTTTTCCTTCATTCATAGCTTGAGCTTTTAAAACTTCCATTTCTTTTTCTACTCTTTCAGCAGGAACAGAAGCTCTATCTAAATATTCTGGTCTAGCTGCTGCTATTTGCATACAAATATCTTTTGCTAAATTAGAATCTCCACCTTCTAATTCTACTAGAACACCGATTTTTCCATCTCCATGAATATAGCTCTCTATTAATCCATTTGCTTCAAATCTTTCAAATCTTCTAATAGACATATTTTCACCAATTGTAGCTATTTTATTTGTTAAAACTTCACCTACTGTTTTGCTATTATCTTTTATAGATTTTTGGTTTAATAATTCTTCTACATTAGCAGGATTTTCCTTAGCAATTTGTTCTGCTACATCAGCTACAAAACCTCTAAATTCTTCATTTTTAGCAACGAAGTCTGTCTCTGCATTTACTTCTACTACTACTCCAACTTTATTATCATCGCTTACATAAGTTGCTACTAATCCTTCAGCTGCAATTCTATCTGATTTCTTTGCTGCTTTAGCAATTCCTCTTTCACGTAATAATTCAATTGCTTTTTCTTCGTCTCCATTTGTTTCTGTTAATACTTTTTTGCAATCCATCATTCCTGCACCTGTTTTTTCTCTTAATTCTTTAACTTGGCTTGCTGTAATCATATAAAAAATCCTCCTTTATTTAAAAAAGAGTAGAGCAGATGATAGCTCTCCTCTTTTAATATTATCAAATATTTTTTTATTCTTCTGAAGCTACTTCTTCATTTTGAGCTATTTCTTCCATACTAGCTGGTTCTTTGCTTTCTGCTTCCATAACTTCTTGTTGTTCGCTCATATCCATAGATTCACCTTGTTTACCTTCTATAATAGCATTTGCCATAACATCTGTTATTAGTTTAACTGCTCTTATAGCATCATCATTACCTGGTATTGGGTAATCTACATCTTCTGGATTACAATTTGTATCTATTAATCCAATAACTGGAATTCCTAATTTTCTAGCTTCTAAAATTCCTATTCTTTCTTTTTTAGGATCAACTATAAACATAACTCCTGGTAATTCTTCCATTTCTTTAATTCCACCAAGATTTTTTTCTAGTTTTTCCTTTTCTTTTTTTAGAAGAATAACTTCTTTTTTAGGTAATACATCAAATGTACCATCGTTTTCCATTTCTTCTAATTTATTTAATCTTTCGATTCTTTTTCTAATTGTTCCAAAGTTTGTTAATGTACCACCTAACCATCTTTGATTTACATAGTACATTCCTGTTTTTTCTGCTGCCTCTTTTACACATTCTTGTGCTTGTTTTTTAGTTCCTACAAATAGAACTGTTTTTCCTGCTTCTGCTTGTTCTCTTAAGAACGCATAAGCTTCATCTAATTTTTTAGATGTTTTTTGTAAGTCAATAATATGGATGCCATTTCTAGCTTGGAATATATATTCAGCCATTTTTGGTTCCCATCTTCTTGTTTGATGTCCAAAATGAACACCTGCTTCTAGTAATTGTTTCATTGCAACTACTGCCATAATTCTTTCTCCTCCTTTTAGTTTTTACCTCCATATAGTTTCAAACATTTAAAAAAACTTGCTTTATTAAACAAGCACTCTTTTCAAACTAACTATATGTGCGTATTTTAACATTAATATTATACCAAAAAAGTATTGCAATTGCAATACTTTCACGCTAATTTTTCTTTTTCTTTTTTGCTACTGAATACCCAAATTTTCCTACTTGCTTATTTAAAGTAAAATATTTACCATTTGCATAAGTTATTAAGTCGCACTTTGTTATATCAAAAGCACCTTTTTCATCAATATATTTCTTATCTGCGTCAATAGATAAAATTTCTGCTAAAAACATACAATGACTTCCCAATTCTTTTATTTCTTTAACTTTACATTCCAATGCTACAGGGCTTTCTTTAATTATAGGACATTTAACAAATTTAGCTTTTTCTTTAGTAAGTTTCATTTCTTTAAATTTATCCACTTTTGCTCCTGTTTTTACTCCACACCAATCTGTTGCATACACTAAATTTCTATTTGTTAAATTTATAACAAATTCACCTGTTTCTTTTATTATATTAAATGAATATCTTTCCGGTCTTACTGAAATATAACACATTGCTGGATTTGTATTAGCAATACCTGTCCATGCAACTGTTATAATATTACTCTTTTCCATATTACCACAACTTACCATTACAACAGGTAGTGGATAAATAAAAGTTCCAGATTTCCAGATTTCTCTACTCATAGTAATTATCTCCCCCATTCTACTTCTTGTTTCGCTTTTTGCCTATTAAACTCGTAAACAGCTGACAAATCAGTAGCATCATATTCTATATATAAATTGTTATTTACTCTAAAAGAATAACTATGTGGCTGTTTAATTTCTCCTGAATTACTTTCATTATTTTCAACCACTTCTCCAATATATCCTTTCAAAGAATTAACATTAATATTTTCTTCTCCTAATAATTGATCAAGAACAGCATTTCTATATGCCTCTTCCTCCATTTTAGATATTAATATATTAGAAAAAACTTTATAGCTTTTAGATTTATTTATAGTTCTTCTAATAATTTCATATTCTGTAATAGTAGATTTTACACCATTCCAATGATCATAAGATAAATATCCAATGTTTTTTATAGTAGTTTCCACTCCATTAGAAAAATAGATATTATCCACACCATTTTTGTGCATATAATCTATTTTCTTTCTTGCATTTCCTTTATATTCACCTACTAAATCAGTATTTAATAGATGCAATATATTATACATTCTTTCTGTGCCACCCAAAATATCAGTACGATAAACTGATATAAAAGTAGCCTTATTCATTTTTGTATCAATAATCTTTTTCCTTACTTCTGGATTATTCATCAAATTATAAAAATTATCAATAATAGCATACATCCTATTATATTCATTTGCATATTCAGGCTGCATTCTTATTTGATTATCCAACATTCTTTTAACAGTCTGCGAAATTTGCATATTTTTTTCATCTGTAAATCTAATTACTTTTCCTAAATACATATCACTTAAAATGCTTATTAATTGTTCTTCAGTTATTTTTCTATTATTTTTCTCCATTTTTTTCCCCTATAATTACATCGTTTGTTAAAAGCTTTTTAGATTATACTATAAAAATAAAAAAAATACAAACAATAAATTTGTACTTTTCTAGATTTATTATAATATTATACATTTATTATAGAGTTCTTTATCCAATATTAATTATAAATATTATTTTAATTAGATAAAAAGACATAAAAAAACTGGCGACGACCTATTTTCTCAGCAGGGTAACCCACAAATATCTTCGGCACATTGGAGCTTGACTTCTGTGTTC
>CALXPY010000009.1 GCA_944390395.1 uncultured Clostridia bacterium
ATCTATTTGAATTTGAGGTACAAAAACTAAACCTGTTTTATTCTCTAAAACATAACTCTCTCTCTCTCTCTCTCTCTACAATACCAACGGTTTCAGCTTTCATACTTGTTTTTTCTCCTTTTTTATTTTTTACATAAATTTGTTTATGTCATTTATAATAACTGTATTTATTATTATTTTAAATATTTTTTTCCTGCCAGCTATTTTTATTATAACATTAAAATTAATTTTTTACTACATTTTTATAAATATTTTAATTTATATAACTTTTTTATTAAAATTATGCGAATTTCAAAAAATATAATAATTTTTTTGAAAATTTGACATATAATAAATTATAAGCTATAATTATATTAGCTTAAGCAAATTATTGTAACATAGTAAGAACAAATAAAAGACTAGAGCCCTAACTCTAGTCTTTTGTTATTAGTCTTTCTTATTAAGATTATTTAAAATTAAATAAATTAATAATAAAGCTAATACTTTAAGAAATTGTAACATAGTAGAACCTCCTCCCTGCCTCTAAGCAAGTAGGCAATTTTTATATTAATACATTTTGTGTAGTTTGTCAATTTCAACTTTGTTTTGGTGTTAATTCTTAAATTTGATCTTTAGAATTCTATTTTCATGTATTCTAATTTATTTATATAAAATAGGACGGGATGAAATTGAATCATCACCTATAGTACCATTTCTATGAAAACCAGCACTAGGATCTCTAGCTGGTTGAGCATAATAACTGTCTTTAAAACTACCTCCTGAGATTCTATATGTTTTATCATCTTTTCTCCCTTCTGTAGACCACTCACCTGCATTTCCTGCTAAATCATATATATTATTAGCTGCTGTGACTTTAGCTGGAATCGTATCCGCTCCAGTATCTATCATAATGTCTATTTCGATTCCTGCACCTTCCAAACTTGATGATAAGTCAGTATAGTTATTATACCTTCCATATCTACATTCACCATCCACTGGTATATATTCATAGAAATTCCCTCTAAAGTTCAGGATATATTGCGATCCATAAGTTGATCCTCCATCATATCTATAAATTCCCCAAGTACCAGAACTTTCTAATTCTGCCAATGTTTTTGCTCCTGTTTTCATTAACCAATTTAACATTGTTGTTCTTGCATAGCTATTCATCATTGCACTTTCCACTTCTCCATTATACATACTCTCTAAATTTTTCTTTGCTGTACTCCAATCTATATGTGTCCATGGCATTACTTGTCCTACGCATACTGGCACTCCTTCTATATTCCTTGCTTCTCGTGTGAATTCTAGTACTGGTGCATCTCCACTTTTTTGCCCTGGCATTCCCATTTCGTACCTTCCCATATAAAATCCACTATTTTTTACTACACTTTCCTTAAAATATGCTATACTCTTTTTATCTTTTATATCTCCGTCATCTTCTTCCCACGATGTATATTCTATACTTGATCCATTTACTTTTCTTGTTAGCTCTGATATTCCTAATGTTATTTCATCTGATTTCATGCTGTTCCCTTCTTCATCTTTTGCTACTACATATATATCAAATGTTCCACTTGCCACTGGTATCCATACAAATTCATTTCCTATACTTGTATCTTTTATTACATAACCTGTGTCTACTGTTCCTTCTGTATGACTAAATCCATTTGGTATATATGGTTCTTTATTTTCTAATGTTATTTTCTCTGTATAACTATTTTCCTTTTGAGTACTCTTTAATTCTCCATCTATATAATATTCATACTCTATATCTTCACTTGTTGTCTCTACTTCTACATTTATTGTTATTTCTTCTGTTGTGTATTCTGTTGTTACTTTTATATTACTTATTCCATCAACATCTTCTGGACCTTTCATTGAATTTTCTAATTCATTTAATAAATCATTTATTTCTGACTGATCTTCTCCTATTTGATTATTCATGTTATTTGCTATTTCTTTTGCTTTATCTATTATTCCATTCTCATTAAATACTATATCTATCGAAATTCCTGCTAGTATTAGTATTATTACTATTGTTATTGCTAATACTAATAATGTTATTCCATTTTTATCTCTTATTTTCTTCATAAGCTCTATTTCTCCTTTTCTCTGTTATTTAAAAGTTATTCCTGCTTTTTCCATTTTTTTACTCTTTGTA
The DNA here is from genome assembly GCA_944390395.1 of uncultured Clostridia bacterium. Classification (GTDB taxonomy): domain Bacteria; phylum Bacillota; class Clostridia; order TANB77; family CAG-508; genus CAG-273. The sequence goes on from CALXPY010000009.1 coordinate 2,144, forward strand.
ATACTTATTGAGAAGCGTGTTATATATATTATTTGAAAAAACATGAGTCGACAGCCCTTTGAGGCGGGGGTGTGACCCGTGAGCTTGGAGACCGTGTTTTTGAAAATAATATATATAACTTAGCTTCTATAAAAATTTAATAAAGAGAATATATACTTTCAAATATATCCACTTGTAAATTTCTTTAAAAAAAGCACACAAAAAGAACGCTCCAATATAACTTGAAACGTTCTATATTTTACATAATCTATTTGAATTTGAGGTACAAAAACTAAACCTGTTTTATTCTCTAAAACATAACTCTCTCTCTCTCTCTCTCTCTAGTATTTCAACGGTTTCAGCTTTCATCTTCGTTTTTTTCCTCTTATCTCTTATTATACAAATTGAAAAAGAATTAAATTAATTATTTTTCAATTATGGTTAAATTTTATATTAAACTATTTTGAAAGTCAAGTTCTATAGTTATTTTTTTATTTCATTTTTATCTTACACTTACATTTACTACTAAATTTAATCTTTAAACTTCTACTTTTATGGCATCTAATTTTTATTTATATAAAATCGGACGAGATGAAGTTGATACATCGCCAGTTGTTCCACTCGAATATAAACTGGCATTATAATCTATAATCGGTCTCGCGTCATAACCAGATCTAAAACTTCCTCCTGATACTCTATATTTTTTATCATCTTTTCTCCTTTCTGTTGTCCATTCACCTGTATTTCCTGCCAAATCAAATATATTATTTAAAGCATTCCTTTTTATTTCTTCTGTATCAGCTCCTGTTTCTATTAGTACATTAGTTAGTCCAGCACCTGATAAACTCCAAGTATTTACATATTCTTCCCTACTCTCACCACATTCCATATATGAATCCAAATAATAAAACCCTTTAAATTTAAAATCAAGACCAGCAGTCATCATACTATAATTTCCAAATGAAGCTGAATCTTGCAAATTTGCTCCTGTTTTCATTAACCAATTTAACATAGTTGTTCTTGCATAACTATTCATCATTGCACTTTCTACTTCTCCATTGTACATACTTTCTAAATTTTTCTTTGCTGTACTCCAATCTATATATGTCCATGGCATTACTTGTCCTACGCATACTGGCACTCCTTCTATATTTCTTGCTTCTCGTGTAAATTCCAATACTGGTGCATCTCCACTTTTTTGTCCCGGCATTCCCATTTCATACCTTCCCATATAAAACCCACTATTTTTTACTACGCTTTCTTTAAAATATGCTATACTCTTTTTGTCTTTTATATCTCCATCCTCTTCTTCCCACGATGTATATTCTATACTTGATCCATTTACTTTTCTTGTTAGCTCTGATATTCCTAATGTTATTTCATCTGATTTCATGCTGTTCCCTTCTTCATCTTTTGCTACTACATATATATCAAATGTTCCACTTGCCACTGGTATCCATACAAATTCATTTCCTATACTTGTATCTTTTATTACATAACCTGTGTCTACTGTTCCTTCTGTATGACTAAATCCATTTGGTATATATGGTTCTTTATTTTCTAATGTTATTTTCTCTGTATAACTATTTTCCTTTTGAGTACTCTTTAATTCTCCATCTATATAATATTCATACTCTATATCTTCACTTGTTGTCTCTACTTCTACATTTATTGTTATTTCTTCTGTTGTGTATTCTGTTGTTACTTTTATATTACTTATTCCATCAACATCTTCTGGACCTTTCATTGAATTTTCTAATTCATTTAATAAATCATTTATTTCTGACTGATCTTCTCCTATTTGATTATTCATGTTATTTGCTATTTCTTTTGCTTTATCTATTATTCCATTCTCATTAAATACTATATCTATCGAAATTCCTGCTAGTATTAGTATTATTACTATTGTTATTGCTAATACTAATAATGTTATTCCATTTTTATCTCTTATTTTCTTCATAAGCTCTATTTCTCCTTTTCTCTGTTATTTAAAAGTTATTCCTGCTTTTTCCATTTTTTTACTCTTTGTAATACTTATTGAGAAGCGTGTTATATATATTATTTGAAAAAACATGAGTCGACAGCCCTTTGAGGCGGGGGTGTGACCCGTGAGCTTGGAGACCGTGTTTTTGAAAATAATATATATAACTTAGCTTCTATAAAAATTTAATAAAGAGAATATATACTTTCAAATATATCCACTTGTAAATTTCTTTAAAAAAAGCACACAAAAAGAACGCTCCAATATAACTTGAAACGTTCTATATTTTACATAATCTATTTGAATTTGAGGTACAAAAACTAAACCTGTTTTATTCTCTAAAACATAACTCTCTCTCTCTCTCTCTCTCTCTCTAGTATTTCAACGTTTTCAGCCTTCATACTTATTTTTCTCCTCTTACTTTATCAATTGAAAAAGAATTAAATTAATTATTTTTCAATTATGGTTAAATTTTATATTAAACCATTTCGAAAGTCAAGTTCTATAGTTAATTCTTTTCTCGTTTGATGGACACTTCCAAAACATAACCAGTTTTTTAGAAGGTTTCCATCTATTTTATTGACACAATTTTTCTATTGCTTTTAGTCTATGGTTCACTCCTGATTTTCCTATTGGTTCTCTTAACATTTGTCCTATTTCTTGCAATGATGCTTCTGGATTTTTTAATCTTATTTCTGCTATTTCTTTTAAATTATCTGGTAATTTATCATACTCTCCTGTTTTCTTTAGCTTCTTTATTATTTCTATTTGTTTCAATGCTGCTGTTATTGTCTTATTTAAATTCGCAGTTTCACAATTTACCTTTCTATTAACATTATTTTTTACATCTCTATATACACGTATATCTTCAAATTTTAATACGGCATTATTTGCCCCTATAAAAGCTAAAAATTTAGAAATTTCTTCTCCATCTTTAGTATATATAGAATAATTTGTTTTTTTCTGTAATTCTTTAAAATTTATACTATGTTTTTCAAGTATTGATAAAATAAATTTTGCGTTTTGAATATTAGATAATTTTATTTCTAAATGATATTTATTATTTGGATTGTTTATAGATCCGCTTCCTAAAAATGATCCTCTAACTAAAGATCTTTCTAATAATTCATCTTTTTTTAAAAATTTCTCTAAATTTATATTATCTATATAAATTTTATTTTTGCATTTTATTTCTTCCATATCTACTTTTGGAAATTCTATTACAAAATTTTTTCCTATAATATTTATACTATGATTTGTAATTTTTAAATTATTTAATAATTTGCTAAAACGATTTATATTGTATTCATTTTCTGTTGAATATTTTATTTTTTTCTTTAATACACTTACATTGCTTGTTATTATATATCCTAAAAATTCAGATTTAACTGATTCTTTATTTGCTAGATTTGCTAGTTTACTTAGCTCTTCTTTTACTTCACTTGAAAAAGACATACTTTCTCATTCCTTTTTTACCAATATTACTCTATTATTTCCAGATAAGTCTTTTTTTATTTCACTATTTTTGAATAACTTACTTACACTTTCTCCTTGGTTATATCCCATTTCTAATAATAAATATCCACCTATATTTAAAAATTTATTATAATTATCAGCTATAATCTTGTAATATTTAATTCCATCATTTCCTCCATCAAGAGCTATTATAGGTTCATTTTTAACTTCTTTACTTAGTTTTTCTATTTCCTTAGTCTCTATATAAGGTGGATTAGAAACAATTATATCAAATTTATTTTCTATATTTTTAAACATATCTGAAACTACAAATTTTATTTTGTTTTCTACATTGTTTTTTATAGCATTTTTTTCTGCTATTTCTATTGCATTTTCACTTATATCTGTTGCAATAATATTTACATCTTTTATATATTTTGCAAGTGATACTGCTATTGCTCCACTGCCTGTACATAAATCCAAAATGTTTATCTTTTTATTATATAGTTTAGATATTTTCAAAACCTCTTCTACTAAAATTTCTGTATCTGGCTGTGGTATTAATACATTTTCATCTACAAAAAAATCAAGTCCCATAAACTCTTGTTTTTTGGTAATATATTGAATTGGAACTCCTTCTATTATTTTATTTAAATTATAGATATAGATTTCTAATTTATTATCTAAAATTTCAACATCTTCATAATTTATTAGAATGTCTTTTTTTATTCCTGTAATAAAAGATATTAAAATTTTTACTTTAATACTATAATCTTCTATTTTGTTTTCTTTTAATAAATCAGATCCATATTTTATAGCTTCTTTAATAGTCACTTTAATCTCCTAAATAATTTTAATACTATTATTTTATCAGATTAAAATATTTATGTCAAAAAAATCCCCCGCTTTAGCCGTAAGGTGAATGAAATTTTAAGGACCTGTTTGCACAGGTGGGTGTCTTGTTGAATGCTCCTGGGTTTCTTATTACATTAAATGTATAAGCTTACACGCCACATTCAAAGGCGGACTCCCTTTTAATATTTGTTGGTTCTAAAATTCCAGTCTACACGCACTATGCAGGGATGTATTAATTATTTAATTGTATTTATATATTAGCATATATAAATTTGTTTTTCAAATTTATTTTTCTTCAAAAATGGCTTATATTATTAATTTTTATCTTTATATTGTTATTTTTTATTATATTTATATCTTTTTCATATATTTTTATTATTTGCTTTTTTTAAAATTTTATGATATATTTTTATTAATTTATGTATTTAGGAGAATATTATGGAAACAGAAGATAAAAAAGAAGTAAAAAAATCCTCAAAAATATTGAAACTTATTTTCTTTATTATAATTATTATTTGTTTATGTTCTGCTATATATTTTTTTATAAATAAATATATATTAGAACCCCAAAATTCTAATTTAAATTCTTCAAATTCTGCAACCCAAAATCTATTTTCCATTGAAAAAATTTATTTATATAGTAGTGCATCTTCTACTAATAACAATACTAGCAATTCTTCTTGGAATTTAAATGTACATCAATTTACAGATATTGCTATATATTTAGGTATTAATAATATAATAAAGGAAGTAAATACCTCTTCAAATGAAACTGTAGCTATAACTGAGAATAATGATTCTTATACTATTAAACAATTATATATAGATAATATTAAATTTAATAATTTTGAGCTTGGTAGGCCTAATTTATATTTTAAAAGCACTAAAGATTTTGGAATCTTTTCTATGATAGAAGAAAATAGAATTAATGACAGATTAGATTATGAATTATACAATGATTCACAAGATATTGATTTTACAAAACCTCAAAACACCACTTCTTTATCAATACCTTTAACTTTAAGCTTTATTAATTCTAATATTAAAGAAAATTATGTTATTACAGATTATTCTGAACCTTTGGTTTACGATGGCAGTTTATTAAAAAGATGTAAAATACCACTTTATTCCTTAGAAGGTTCTTTATCATTTAATATAAATATAATAAATAACTTAGATGAACATTTTTGTGAAACAATTACTTTAGACATTCCTTTACGTGATGAACAAAGTAGCATTTATGATGGAAGTTATACCAAAATTTATGAGGCAGAAGATATCCCTTCTGTCTCATAAATTTTTCTATTAAACTATTACATGCTACTTTTTGTTTATAACATTTCTTACATATTCATAGACTATTATTCCAGTGGCTACTGAGGCATTTAGACTTTCTGTTCTTCCCAACATTGGAATTTTTACTTTTTTATCTGCTATTTTTTGTATTTCTTTTGAAACTCCATTTGATTCATTTCCTATCACAAAAACTTTTTTCTTGTATTCTATATCGTATATACTATTTCTAGTATCCAATGAGGTTACTACTACTTCAAATCCTTTCTTTTTTATAAGTTGTAGAGTTTCTACCATATTATCTACTCTTACTATATTTAATCTAAATATAGCACCCATTGTTGAACGTACTACTTTAGGATTATATGGATCTGCTGTATTTTTTGAAACTATTACTTGTTTTAAGTTTGCACTATCTAATGTTCTTAATATTGTTCCTAAATTACCAGGATCTTGTATTTCATCAAGTGCAATAATTATATCTTTATTATAATTTATATTATTAATACTGTCCCCTTTTTCTACAACAGCTAATATGCCTTGAGGATTTGTTACATCAGTTATATAGTTAAATATTTTGCTATTTACATATATGCAATTATATTTCGCTATTTCATACAAAATATTTTGTCCTATATATTTTTGATTCTCGCAATCTTCGCAAACAACTATAGTTTTTATTTTAACTTTTTCTTCTATAGCTTCTTTTATTAGCTTTATTCCTTCAATTATATATTCATTAGTTTCATCTCTATATTTTTTATCTTTTAGTTTTTTTATGTGTTTTATTGTATCATTATCTTTGCTTGTTATTACTTGCATGTTTTACAACCTTTCTTCCATTTTATTTTTATTTTAACCAATTCTATCTCAAAAATTCTTTTATTTGTTCTATCAATTCTTTATCATTTGAATTTTCTAATTGCAATGTTATATATGGTTCAATTCCTGTAGAAAATTTAATTCTTAATTCATATTTTTTAATTAAGCCATCAATTTTAGACATATCCATTTTATCTTTATTATAATAAAATAATATTCTATCTCTTTTTTGAGAAATTTTAACAACATTTTCTTTTCTACATAATTCTTTTATTCTAGCAATTTCTATAAGATTTTCTAATTCTTCTGGCATTACCCCATATCTATCTATTATTTCATCAATTACATTTTGTATATCTTCTTCTGTTCTACATAGAGCAATATTTTGATAAATTTCAATTTTTTGACTGCTATTATCAATATATTCATCTGGAATATAGCTAGAAACATTTATGTCTATTTGTACATCTTTTTCTTCTTGCACTTCTATACCTTGCATTGTTTTTATAACTTCATCTAAAAGTTTGCAGTATGTATCATATCCAACTTGTTCAATATGGCCATGTTGCATTTCTCCCAACATGCTACCAGCGCCTCTAATTTCCAAATCTCTCATTGCTATTTTAAATCCAGAACCAAATTCAGTAAATTCTTTTATTGCTTTTAGTCTTTTGTCTGCAACTTCAGATAATAATTTATCTCTTTTATATGTTATATAAGCAAATGCTTGCTTATCACTTCTTCCAACCCTTCCTCTAATTTGATATAGCTGTGCTAATCCTAATCTATCTGCGTTTTCTACAATTATTGTATTAGCATTTGGTATATCAATTCCAGACTCCAATATAGTTGTACATACTAATACATTTATATCTTTTCTTATAAAGCTTTCCATTATTTCTTCAAGTTCTTTTCCAGTCATTTTTCCATGAGCGAATCCAACTCTAGCTTCTGGAACAAGGTTTGAAATACTATTTGCTTTTTTATCTATATCTTCAACTTTATTATATAAATAAAATATTTGTCCATTTCTTTCTAATTCTTTTGTTATTGCTTCTCTTATAACTTCTTCGTCATATTCTAATACATAAGTTTGTACAGGTTTTCTATTTTGTGGTGGATCATAAATAACAGACATATCCCTTACTCCAACTATAGACATCTGCAATGTTCTAGGTATTGGTGTTGCAGTCATTGATAAAACATCTATATTGGTTTTAATCTCTTTTATTTTTTCCTTGTCTCGTACTCCAAATCTATGCTCTTCATCTATTATTAATAATCCTAAATCTTTAAATTCAACATCTTTACTTAATAATCTATGTGTTCCAATAACTACATCAATTTCTCCCAACTTAAGCTTTTTTACAATCTCTTGTTGTTCTTTTTTTGTTCTAAATCTATTTAATAATTCTACCCTTATTGCAAATTCACTCATTCTTGTCTTAAATTCTTCATATTGTTGGTTTGCCAATACTGTAGTTGGAACTAAATATACTACTTGTTTTTGATCCATTACTGCTTTAAAAGCTATTCTTATTGCTACTTCTGTTTTACCATATCCTACATCTCCGCAAAGAAGTCTATCCATTGGCATATCTTTTTCCATGTCATGTTTTGCTTCTTCTATACATCTTAATTGATCATCAGTTTCTTGATATGGAAAATTATCTTCAAATTGTTTTTGCCATGGAGTATCTTTTGAAAATGCAAACCCTTTCATTTTTTGTCTTTTTGCATAAAGTTCTATTAAATCTTTTGCAACTTCTTCAAGGTTTTTCTTTACCCTATTAGTGGTTGTCTCCCATTCCTTGCCACCTAATTTATTAATTTTAGGTGCAATTTCTCCTCCACCAATATATTTTCTCACAGTATCTAAACTATTTGTAGGTACATATAGTATATCATCATTTTTATATTTTATTTTTATATAATCTTTAGTTACATTATCTGCTGTAATTGTACTAACTCCAATAAATTGTCCAATTCCATGAGTTCTATGTACTACATAGTCTCCATTTTTTAAATCTGCAAAAACAACTTTTTCACCTTGCTTAAATATATTAGAAGTTTTCTTTCTTTTCTTTGGTTCTTCAAAGCTATCTTGCATGCTAATAACTACTAATTTATTATCATAGTCTTCAAATCCAGCTGACAATCCTCCTAATGTAACTAAAACTTCTCCAAATTCTATTTTATCTATTTTGTTAGAAAATTTATAATTTATTTCCCTTTCTGCTAATAAATTACAAACTTTTTTTGCATTATTTTCATTTCCACAAAGTAAAACTACTTTCTTTTTATTTTCTACATATTCTTTTAAATCAGAAAGTAATAATTCCATTTCTGACTTAAAAAAGTTAATTTCTCTATAATTAAATTCGTATCTATTAACACTGTTATAATTACTATGTTGTTCTACATATATAGTTTCTTTATTATCTAATTCTAGCTCAAATTCACTTATATTTCTTATAGATTCTGGAACAAATCTATCTTTATCCATTAATGATTTTATTAAATTATTATTATCTGTAACTATGTTTTCTTTTCTTTGTTTAACTTTACTAATCTCATCTATACACAATAAATACTTATCATTTAAAAAATCTAAAAAATTACTTTGTAAATCATAGAATTCATTAAAATATTTATCTATTTTACTTATATAATCTCCATTTTTTATAAGCTCTATATCTTCTTCAGTATTTACATACTTTTCTTGTATTTTTTTGCATACAATTTCTATATCCTCCACTATAAACTCATTTGCAGGATATATTGTAATTTTTTCCATCATTTCAGTTGATCTTTGTGAAGCTATATTAAACTCTCTTACTGAATCAACTTCATCTCCCCAAAATTCAATTCTTACACCTGTCTTTTCAGAAAGACCTATATCTAGAATTCCACCCCTAATACTAAATTGTCCTTTACTTTCTACTAAATCATTTCTTTCATAACCTAATAATATTAGCTTTTCTTTTAGTAGCTCTAGATTATATACACTACCTACTTTAAATTCCAAAACATTTTTGTAAAGAAGTTTTTTTGTAGGCATTTTTTGCATAATAGCTTCTATAGTTGTAACTACAACATTTGTATTGTTTAATTTATTTAATACTTCTATTCTTTCATAAGGCAAATCTTTACTTTCTGCAATATAGTCATAAGACGCAATTTCTCTTTTAGGAAAATATTGTACCTTATTTACAAAAAAATTAAAATCTGAAACTAGTTTTTTGGCCTGTATTTCATTATATGTAACAATACATATAGGACGTTTTGTTTGTTTATGTATTTCACTTAAAATTCTAACTTTTCCTACGTCAGATAAGCCCGATAAAGCTATCGGACTTATTTTATTATTTATATCTTGTAATACTTCTTTAAATTTTTGACTTTCTACCAAATCTTCAGTTAACATTGTTCTCTCCCACGAATTAGCTTACTAATATATTATATCACAAAGAATAAAAATATTACAAGGTTAAATTTTAAACGATTTTTTATTATAGCCATTCTCCATTTTTTCTAATATATGCTTTTTTTACAATTGAAGCTATTAAGCAGTAAAGAATTGGTATAAATATTATTATTGTAAAAATATATTCTACTGGAATAGGCACTAAACCTATATATTGTCCTACAAATGTAAATGGTATAATTATTGCTACTATACTTAAAATAATTGATGTTGCATATACTGCTTTTGATGCATTGCTTTGTACAAATGGGGTTTTTGCTGTTCTTATTACATGTAAACCTACCAAATTTGATACAACCCCATAAGAAAACCAAATTGATTGGAATAGTGCAGCTTCTCTAATACCTAATATGTTCCATAATACAGCAAATAATAGTAAGTCAAATATTGAACTTGTAGGTCCCATCCACAACATAAATTTCTTAATATTCTTCAAATTCCATTTTTGTGGTTTGTTTAAATATTCTCTATCTACATTATCATAAGGAACAGATAATTGTCCTATATCATAAAGTAAACTTTGTACCAATAACTGTACAGGTGTAATTGGGAAAAATGGTAAAAATATACTTGCTATTAATATAGATAAAACTTCTCCAAAGTTGAAGCTTACTGCCATTTTTACATATTTTAATAGATTAGCAAAAGTTTTTCTTCCTTCTATTACTCCATCTGTTAAAACATCTAGGTCTTTTTCTAATAAAATAATGTCTGCAGTTTCTTTTGTAATATCAACAGCAGTATCTACAGAAATTCCAACTTCAGAATTATTTAATGATGGTGCATCATTAATTCCATCTCCCATGTATCCTACTATATTTCCATTTTCTTTTAGTATTCTTACAATTCTTGCTTTTTGTATAGGTGAAAGTTTTGCAAATACATTTGTCTTTTTTAATAATCTTAAAACACCAGCATCTGATAACTTATCTAGTTTGTTACCTAATATAATTTTATCTGTATTTATATTAACTTTATCACAAATGGCTTTAGTAACATACTCATTATCTCCTGTAAGTACCATTACTCTAATTCCATCTTTATTTAATCTTTGTATAGCCTTTTTAGCACTTTCTTTTGGCGGATCTAAGAAACCAATAAATCCCATTAGAACCATTTTTGTTTCATCTTTTACAGAAAAGTTTTTTATTTCTCCAATATCATTTTTTTGACAAACAGCTACAACTCTTAATCCCTGTTCATTTAATGATTTAGATATTCTCTTAATATTTTGTTTAATTTCTGATGTAAGTGGTGAAACTTCTCCTTTATAGTCGACCATTGTGCATATATTTAAAATTTCCTCTACCGCACCTTTAGTTATCATTTGTTTTTTTGTTCCATCAGTAACTATAACAGATAATCTTCTTCTTGAAAAATCAAAAGGAATTTCATCTATTTTTCTATACTTACTTGTTAGTTCTTGTAAGCCTTTTTCTTTTGCACGTTTTATTACTGCTTCATCTATATTTCCTTTTAATCCTGTTTGGAAGAATGAATTTAAAAATGCATGTTTTAAAATTCTTTCATCTTCTTCGCCTTTTATATCTAAATACTTTTCTAATACTATCCTATCTTCTGTAATAGTTCCAGTTTTATCTGTACATAATACATCCATTGCACCAAAGGTTTGAATACTGTCTAATTTTTTTACTATTGTTTTCTTTTTTGACATATTTACAGCACCTTTAGCTAAACTTGATGATAAAATAACTGGTAATAGTAACGGCGTTATTCCTATTGCAACTGCAACAGCAAATGTAAATGCAACTAATGTGTCATGTTTAAAGCTATTTATTAAAAATGTTATTGGAATTAAAACCAACATAAATTTTATTAACAATTTACTTATGCTTTCAATTCCCTTTTGAAAGGCTGTTTTTGGTTTTCCTTCTTGTATAGTATGTGCTACTTTTCCAAAATAAGTATCATCTGCTGTTTTTATAATAACACCTTTTCCTGTTCCACTCATAACGTTTGTGCCCATAAAACAGATGGTATCTAGGTCTGTAACATCTTCTATATCATTTTCACTTTTTAATTCTGAAACTGCACTCTTTTTTACTGCATCAGATTCACCTGTAAGTGAAGATTGTACAACATATAAATCTTTAGATTCTATAATTCTTAAATCTGCTGGTATTAAATCTCCTGCAGATAATCTTACAACATCACCAATTGTAATTCTTTTTAATGGAACTTTTACCTCTTTTCCATTTCTATATACAGTAGTTTTTACTTCTACTAGTTTTTTTAGTTTTTCTGCTGCTTTATTTGATTTATATACTTCAAAGAAATCTAATAATGTACTAATTAATATAAGAATTGTTATAACTATAATATTCGCATAATTTGGTGGATCTGTTAAAACTATATCAGTATATATTAAAACTAAAATTATTCCTAATAATATCAAATTAAATGGGGTGAATAAACTTTGAAATAAATAATTATACCATTTTTTTGGTTTTGATTGGCTGACCTCATTTAATCCATATTTTTCTATTTGTTCTTGTGCTTTTTTAGAACTCAATCCATTAACATTAATATTATTTTCTTTTACAAAATCTTCTACACTCTCTATACAATTTTTTCCATACTCTTTTTTCAAATCAATTCTTTCATCTTCTGCTTGCATTTTTTTCCTCCTTTAACAACTTTATATATTATACATATAAAATTTTAAATTTTAAATATATTTTTATAAAAAACTTCATAAAATTTAATAATGTTTATTTTTGGAGTGATTTATGAAACAAAATAACAATATTAATTTTTTATTTTTTAATATAAAAAAACTAATTTTACCATTTACTTTTTTATTATTTACTATTTGCTTAGTTTTATTCTCTAATACTAATTTAACGGCTGCAAAGAATGGATTAATATTATGGGCTTCTGCTGTTATACCATCACTTTTTCCGTTTTTTGTTGCTACTGAACTTTTAAGTAATACTAATATTGTTTCTTTCTTAGGAAAACATTTAAATAAAATAATGCGTCCTTTATTTAATGTACCAGGAGAAGCTGCTTTCGCTTTTGTAATGGGATTAATTAGTGGATATCCTGTAGGTGCTAAAATTGTTTCTAAATTTAAAGAAGATGGAATATGTACTAAAGAAGAAGCTGAAAGGATGATAGCTTTTACAAATAATTCTGGCCCTTTATTTATAATTGGAACTGTTGGCATAACTTTATTTGGTAATAGCACAATTGGTATTCTTCTTTTTATTACGCATTTTCTTTCTTGTATAACTGTTGGCATACTTTTAAAATATACATTAAAGCCTAATATTTCTCATATACATAGCAAGAAAAATGTAGAGCAAAAGAAAAGTATTAATTTTTCTGATCTTGGAGAAATTCTTGGCAAAAGTATTACTAACTCTATATCTACTATTCTTATGATAGGTGGATTTGTTGTGATATTTTCTGTTGTAATTTCTATATTAAATCAAAGTCATGTTTTTGATTTAATATACAATATCTTTAGCCCTATATTTAATAATTTGGGAATTAGTACTGAATTTATTAAACCAATTTTCTCCGGTATTATAGAACTTACAAATGGTGTTAGTTTAGTTTCAAACGTACATGTAAAGGAAATTTCCATTAACATTATTATATCTGCTTTTCTTTTAGGATTTGGTGGAATTTCTATACTTCTACAAGTATTTAGTATTATAGCTAAATCTGGTTTATCTATAAAAAAATATATTATAGGAAAATTTGCGCAAGGAATAATTGCTGCAATTTATACTTATTTTGCAATTACTTTTATACCATTTTTTAATTTTGATATAAAACCAGTATTTTCTCCTGTATATAGTGGCTTAGAACTTCCTATTAACATATTTGGAATAAATAATTATTTTATTCTTTTTGTACTAATATGTATTTTGGTATATTTAATTTTTCACACTAGAAAAAAGAAGAACAAATCTTTTCTATACAAATAAAAGCGTACCCTGTCTCTCAGAGTACGCTAAGGGGTATTAATGTATTTTAGTGAGGTACTATTATTATGTACTAATATTTTCATTTTATACATTTTTTTATATTTTTTATAAGAAATGGAGGTGATAATTTTGGAAAGAAATGATAATAATTTTAATTTTCCGCCTTTTATGAATTATGATGCTGGTTTTGACCCTATTATGGGAGAAAATCCTTTATTTAATCCTGTAATGCAATATGAGCAGGCATATATGTATTACAAATACTTAACACAGCAATTAGAATATAAAATAAAATGCAAAGAATACGAAAAATTATGTGGCAGACAAGAAAACTCTAGAAATGATAGAAGAGTAGAATAATCTTTTGACTTTATGTAATCTTTATGATATAATGTTTATGTCGCTTTATGCACAAATTTACATTAAGGAGAGATCAATATGACAAAACGATTACCATCCCGGACAAAACTTTTGTTAAAATCAGATGACTTTCATGTGCAAAGAAATTATTACTCTACGTCGAATGGTCAACCGAATGCAAACGATTTGGTATGTTGTTTACCTTCATTTATCTCAATCGTTTTAAACAACAAGAGTGAAATTGCTTTTTTAAAACAAGCCCACCCTACGACAGATGATTTTCTTTGTTTACCCAAAGGATACATTAGAGAAGGAAAAGGTGTCCTAGATGTAGCCACAAGTGAACTAAAGAAAGTAATTGGTAATTCCATTACTTCTGTCGAAAGACTATCTTTTGCACCAAACTTTTTAAGCTCGATTTCTAATGAAAAATTAGAAATATTGCTTTCATTCTTTGACTCTTCAAAATCTGATGAGTCTACTAATAAGAATATAGTTTGGTTAAGTTCGAACGAGGTCTTTTCTATACTGCATAGAAGTCAAAAAACGGGAACTCCGTTTTACAAAGGATTATTCTTAGATGGTCAGTCAGTGTATGCTCTCTTGATTTATAAGCTCTTGCGAAAAGGCTTATAAATTGCATTTTAAAAGGCTTATTGAAATTCAATAAGCCTTTTAACTTTTCTTTTATATATTTTCTATGCTTTTTTTGCTATTTCTGCTAATTCTGCAAAAGCTTTAGAATCAGATACTGCTAATTCTGCAAGCATTTTTCTATTAATAACTACATTTGCTTTTTTTAGTCCATTTATTAATCTGCTATATGTTAAACCATTTTGACGACTTGCAGCATTAATTCTAGCTATCCATAATTTTCTAAAATTACTTTTTCTATCTTTTCTTCCTACATAAGCATACATTCCAGATTTCATAACAGCTTGTTTAGCCATTCTAAATCTATAATGTTTTGCTCCATAATATCCTTTTGCTCTTTTTAATATTTTTTTATGTTTTTTACGAGTAATAATTGCTGTTTTTACTCTTGCCATTTTATTTCACCTTCCTTAAATTTCTATTTTCTATTAGTTCCCATAAGGTAACAATTTTTTAATACCTGCTTCGCATGTTTTATCTGCATAAGCATCTTGTATTTTTCCTCTAGATTTTGCTCTATTTGTTTTATTTGCTAAAAGATGTCTTCTATTTGATTTTGTTCTTTTTACTTTTCCTGTTGCTGTATAAGAATATCTCTTTTTAGCTGCTTTATTTGTTTTTAATTTTGGCATAATATTTTCCTCCTTAAATTATAGTATATATTACTTATCAGCTTTTTTAGCTAATATTATAAACATATTTTTTCCTTCTAAAATTGGCTTTTTTTCTGGAACTGCAATTTCTGACAATTCTTCAATAAACTTATTTAGAACTTCTTCACCTAATTTTATATAATTAACTTCTCTACCTCTAAATTTAAGTGTTATTTTAACTTTGTTTCCGTCTTCAATAAATTTTCTTGCGTTTTTTGCCTTAAATTCAAAATCATGTTGTTCAATGTTAGGTGTAATTCTTATTTCTTTTACTTCTACTGCTTTCTGTTTCTTTCTAGCTTCTTTTTCTCTCTTTGCCTGTTCAAATTTATATTTTCCATAATTCATTATTTTACAAACTGGCATTTGAGGATTTGGTGATACCATAACTAAATCTAACTTTTTACTAAAAGCTAATTCTAAGGCATCTCTAGTATCCATTAGTCCTTTCTTTTCTCCGTTCTCATCAATTACATTGACTTTGTTTACTCTAATTTGTTCATTAATAGGTAAATCTTGTTTTATATAAAACACCTCCATAAATATACAAAAAAATTGGTTCTTTTGAAACCAATCCACAACAAATAAAATAACTTTAATATAAATATTTAAAATTAATTATTTACCTTTTTCTATTCGATAAGGTGAGAAGTGGATAGCTTCTACTTTGTAACAATAATTATAATACAACATTTTATCAGTTTTGTCAATAGTTTGGAAAAATAAAAGTTAGAGTTTGTCAGAAATATGACAAACTCTTTTACTTTGCTAAATACCAATTTCGTGCTTCTGATACTTCTACCTTTAATGGTACATCTAATTTTGCTGCATTTTCCATACATTCTTTTAATATGTCTTTCACTTGTTCTTTTATTTCTTCTTTACACTCTATTATTAATTCATCATGTACTTGCAATATAAGTTTAGCATCCAATTTTTCTTCTTTTAATTTTTTATATACATTTATCATAGCAATTTTCATTATATCTGCTGCAGTTCCTTGTATTGGAGTGTTCATTGCTGCTCTAGATCCAAATTGTCTTACAATATAGTTATTTGAAGAAAGCTCTGGTATATATCTCCTTCTATGGAAAAGTGTTTCTACATATCCATGCTCTTTTGCGCTAGCAACTATATTATCCATAAAATTCTTAACTCCACTATATTTTTCTAAGTATTGATCTATATATTGTTTAGCTTTTTTTCTTGACATTCCTAATTGTTCTGCAAGTCCGAAATCACTTATACCATAAACTATTCCAAAATTTACTGCTTTTGCAGAAGTTCTTTGACTTTTAGTTACTTTATCCATTGGAATATCATACACTTTTGATGCAACTTGTGTATGTATATCTTCATCATGAATAAATGCTTGTAACATATTTTCATCTTTAGAAATATGAGCAAGTACTCTTAATTCTACTTGTGAATAATCAGCATCTATAAGTATATTGCCTTTTTCTGCTTTAAATACTCTTCTTAATTTTTTCCCTAATTCGTATCTAGTAGGAATATTTTGTAAATTTGGATCTGAACTGCTTATTCTTCCTGTAGCTGTAATAGTTTGATGGAAATATGAATGTATTCTATTAGTTTTTTCATTTATGTATGAAGCTAAACCTTCTACATAAGTAGAATTTAGTTTTACTAAACTTCTATATTCTAATATCTTTTCTATAACAGGATGTTCACTTTTTAATTTTTCTAATATATCTACATCTGTTGAATATCCTTTTTTTGTCTTTTTATATACAGGAAGTTTCAATTTTTCAAATAAAATTTTTCCTAATTGTTGAGTAGAATTAACATTAAATTCTTCTCCACATAAGTCATATATTTCTTGTTTTAATACATCTATTCTTGTCTTTAATGTTTTTCCAAAATTGGTTATTCCTTTTTCATCAACATAAACTCCATTATATTGCATTTCACTTACTACTTCTATAAGAGGGATCTCTATATTATTGAATAAATCTAATGATCCTATTTCTTCTAATTTTTCTGTGGTAATATTGTATACATTTCCTAATACATATACATAAGCTAAACATTTATATTTTTCTGTATCTTTTTGTTCTTGTGTTTGCATTTGGAATAAATTAATCTGTTCGTTCTTTTTAGTTTCATTTGCTCCAACAGCTTGTAGATAATCTTCTATATCAACTTCTAAGAATTGTTTTCCTATTTCTTCTAATGTATATTTAGAATTTGCAGGATTTAATAGATATGCTGCAATTTCTGCATCATAATATATTCCTTTTATATTAATACCTATTTGTTTTAATAAAATATAGTCTTCACTTGATTTATAACCATATTTCTTTATCTCATTATTTTCAAATATTTCTTTAAACTGCTTAATAAACTCTTCAATATTTGGTATTGAAATAAAATAAATTAATTTTTCTTCTTCATTATATATACTAATAGAAGTAATATGTTTCTTTATTATTTCAATATCAGTAAATTCACCATTATCGTCTTTTTTTCCTAAGATATAAATTATTTTTTTAGTATTTTTCAAATAATCTACTACTGGCTTTATTTCTTTTTCTTCTAATATATTTATATCTTTTATTTTTAATAAATCTTTTAACTCTTCTTTTTTTACAACATTTTTTGAATATAAATCAAATCTATCTATAAATCTATGAAAATTTAATTCTTTAAAAATTGCTAATACACTATCATTGTCCCAATCTTTAATTTTTAAATCTTCTATTTTTTTGTCTAATGGAACTTTTACATTAATTGTTCCTAATTCTTTTGATAATAATGCTAAATCTTTATTTTCTATAATTTTTTCTCTTGTTTTTCCCTTTAATTTATCCTTATTCTTATCTATTGCTTTATACAATCCTTCAATGCTTCCATAAGTCTTTACTAGATCTATAGCAGTTTTTTCTCCAATTCCAGGTACTCCTGGAATATTGTCAGAATTGTCACCCATAAGTCCTTTTACTTCAATTAATTTTTTTGGTTCCAATCCATATTTTTCTATTACTGAATTTCTGTCATAGTCGTCGATTTCTGTTTTTCCTACTTTTGTATGTGGTATTCTTATAGTTATATTGTCTGTGGCTAATTGAAATGTATCCCTATCTCCTGATAATATAGTTACTTTTAATCTTTTTTTCTCTCCTATTCTTGCTAAAGTACCTAATATATCATCTGCTTCATATCCTTCTTTTTCAATAATAGTAATATTCATTGCATTCAAAATATCTTTAAGAATTGGCATTTGCTCTGCTAGTTCGTTAGGCATTCCTTTTCTTGTAGCTTTATAGCCCTCATACATTTTATGTCTTGCTGTTGGAGACTTTAAATCAAAGGCTACTGCTATATAGTCAGGTTTAAGATCTTCCATTTCTCTAAACAAAATTGCTAAAAATCCATATACCGCATTTGTATATTTTCCATCACTTGTCATAAGCATTTTGGTACTCATAATTCCATAAAATGCTCTATTTAAAATACTATTTCCATCTATAACTAATAATCTTTCCACTTTTTTCTCCTTTAATAAAATTTAATACATATAGCACGAAATATATAATGTATCATCCATACACATATATTTTTTGTCATCTACATTTTTCCTATATTGTTCTATTTCTTGCTTAGTTGGTTCTTTTTCTGTAAGTTTTAAATTATTATAATAATTAATAACTCCAGTTACCGCCCACTCAGTTCTTACTGCACTACATGTAGTAATGCTTCCATGATACCATAAATCAGAATAATATGCCAATGAGGTTTTTCCTCCTTCTACTATTATTGCTAAATTTTCGACTGTCTTTCCTGAATTTTCTTCATATTCTTCAATATATCTTCCTATTTCTAAAGATTTTTCTTTATCCAATTTATTAACAGTTTTTACTGTTTCTATATTAGTTACTATACATGAACATATTAAAACTGCATAAATTATGAACACTATTTTTAACAATATATTTATTATATTATTTTTTTCTAATAAATCTGTCTTTACTATTAGATGTAACATTAGAAAACCTATTGTAGCCCCTATTGAAAATCTTATTCTTCCTGACCAAAATCCATCTAAATTGTAAGCTGATACAATAAACGCAAAACCAATTCCACATATTAAAATTATAAATTGCTCTAATAAAATTCTATTTGTCTTAAAATCTTTTTTAATCACGCTTTTTACTATAAGCAATAATTCTAATACTAACAAAATGATTATAAATATATAATCATAAAATAAATGTCCTGTAAATACCAAAACAACTGTAAATTGTTCTAAAATGTATGATAAATTTTTTAATATTTTATTTAATGCAAAATCTCTATTTTGAACCAAATTCAAAAAATTCTCTGCCAAATGTACTATTATAATATTTAGAACTACTCCTATTAGTCCAATTCCAATACTTATACCAATATTTTTTATTATTCCTTTAAGTTCTTTTTCTTTTAATATTGAAAATACTAAAACTGTAATAAAGAAACATGAAATTGTTCCTTGATAGCAAATAATTGCTAATATCATTAAAATCATTGATTTTAGAAAATAGAATTTTCCTTTTTCAATTATACATTTTGCAGATACAATATATAAAAGTACACTAAAAGCCATTACTAGACATTCTAAGAAATACATATTCTCTAAATACATAAAATTGAATATTGTAAAAAAACAAACTAAAGTCAAAAATATTTGTCCTGTAATACTTTCAAACTTTTTATATTTCTCTACCCACTTTTTTAAAACTAGTACAGAAACACTTGATACAATTAGTGCTAAAATAGTCAGAATAATAGTAGCTATATGTATAGGCACATTAAAGAAGTTTAATATGTTCAATATTGTAAATTGTATTAGTCTTCCATCTAAAAGTGAATTTTCTTTAGAATAACCTGTATATGTTCTATCATATACTCTATAAGTATCAGTGGCAAAATGAGGTGTTAAATACCCTGCAAATAAAATTAAAGCAAATATAAGAATTATGAAAAAAGTAATTATATCTCTTTTATCTATTTTTTTCAAAATTTACCCTCCTCAAGATTCTATTTGTCTATTTATTCCAAGTCATAGTGTATTCTATTTCTTTTGTATCATTATCTATATTTTCACTTTACATCATTTATTGTCATTTCTGGAGTTCCAAAATACACATCTCTATTTCCATCTAGCTTATGACATTTTATAATTGTATAATTTTTGTAATGATATTCCATACTTCCTCCATCATCATAAGAAACTGCATTTGGAAAATCTCTATTGGCTTTTTCTATAATTTCTTCCATTGTTATTCTATTATTTAATAAAGCATCTTTTAAATCTAAAGTTTCTCCACCTATTTCAATTTTCACTTCTACATTATAGGCATAAATATCATAATCATAGTATTGATTTTCGTCTTTACTTAAAATTTTATAAGGTTCATTCTGCATTTCTGTTTCATTTGGCTCTACTATAATATATTGTGCATTAGATTCTATGACTTTACCAAAGAAATATGGTTGTTCTTGTGTTATATTATCAGGTTCTCTATTTTCCATTTTTGAATTATTTTTTAAAACAGTTGCATATATTAGTCCTACTAAAATTAACACAATTAAAATACATATAATTATTATTGTTCTTTTTTTCATTAACATCACCTTTTTCATTTTTCTATAAGGAACTTTTTATTCTTTTATTTCATGCAACACACCCATTATGATATATCTAGCACCGTCATACTCATAAGCACAAGTAGATAACGTCATTATTTTATCTTCTTCTCTTACTTCAACATCACTATTAAAGTCTGAATTTTGGATTGATTCTTCTATTTTGCTTTCATCTATAATTGATAAATCATAAATATCAGATTCTACTGAAATTGTATATCCCGCAAATAATTGAATCATATAGTTTTTTTCTTGTGTAAAATAATATAAAACTTTATGATTATCATAGTATTCTTGACTTTTGTATTCTTGAAGTGTCCCAAACATTGTATCGTTTTCCATGTTATGTCCATATATAATTGTATTATTATCTTCTAAATTTGAATTATTGCGATAATCCATAAATAAACTACCTGCTATGTTATATTCTCCATTAATAAGTCTACGCAAATAATAATTATTATCTTCACTTTGGACAACAGGATAGTTTATTTGTGTATTCTCTGAATATAACCAACCAACTATATCTTCATTTTCTTGCTTTAGAGCAGTAAAGTCAACATTTATTGGTAATTCATTTTTTGCTTGGCTATCTTCTTCCAAAACATTCGTTTTTTGGTTTTCTACCACAGCCTTCTCAATTAACTTATTATTTAATTCTTTATTTGCTTTTTCTTCATGTAGATACTGATAAATTTTGTAACCAGAAAAGCAAAATACTCCTAAACATACAGCAAGCAGAATTATTTTTACTATTTTTTTCATAACTACCACCCTTGTAACTATTTAATTGCAACAAAATGCTTTAGATTTTGGACAGCCTAATATGAGTTAACCTTATTGTATAGGAAAAAATAGAGATTTTTCCTATACAATAAGAAAATGTTGCACCAAATATCTTTTGTGCAACATAAAAGTTTATTTGTTTTGGAAATTACTTTGTTTCCTTTTGTAATCTATATTCTCCTCCTGTTGTACCTTCTCCCCCTACTAATGTTAATGTTTCTCCTTCAAGGGTATAGGTATAGGAAGCATCACGAAGAGCATCTAGTGTAAAGTCTATTTCTAATTTATTATTATTGACAGTGTACGTATAGTCAAATTTCATACCACTATCATGCATTGCACCTTTTCCATCTTCTTTAAATTCATATTTTACATTTTCATTATAAATATAGGTACCTACTAAATTAACATTAGACTCATATTCATCTTCCGTTTTGTTGTCACTAATTGTCGTAGCATTAATATTGCTATTAGTAACGTTCTTGTCAGCATTGACAACATCTGTAGATTGATTACTAGTGGCACTCTCCTCTTTTTTATTAATAGTAATGATAGCTATAACAGCTATAGCTATCATTATAACTATTAATAATAGTATCCATTTTATTTTGAGTGTTTGCTTACTCTTCTTTTTGTGTTGCATTTTGCTATAACAACAAAGCTAATTCCTGAAACAACAAGTAAACTTACCCATAATGTCATATTGAAATCATCACCAGTTTGAGGCTTTGTTGGATCTTTAACTTCTTCCTCTTTGTCGTCTTCATCTGATGGTTTTTCCTCTGGTTTAGTTTCATCTAATATAGGGATAACTTCACCTTTTTTTACAAGTTCATCGCAATCAGCACAATATACATCACCTGTGTATCCCTCTTTTTCAGTAGTAGCTTCTACTGCATTTCTTACTTCTGTATTTTTATGGTTTGCAGGATTAATTTCTCCAAATTCTTCTCCACAAACTTCACATACAGCTTTTGCTATACAAGTAGCCTCTCCTCCAGTATGTCCTTTTGCTGGGATAGTTGTTCCTTCCTCTAATTGTTTTTCACAGTCTGTACAATATAAGTCACCTGTATATCCTTCTTCAGTACAAGTAGCTTCTACAGCATCTAGTAGTTTTGTGTTTTTATGATTGTTAGCATCTAGTTCTCCATATTCATTTCCACAAACTTCGCATACTGCTTTTTCAGAACATGTTGCTTCTCCACCTTTATGTGGTATTTTTTCAATTACAGTACCTGCTTTTACGACTGTTTGGCAATCAGTACAGAATAAATCACCTGTATAACCTTCTTCTGTACAAGTTGCTTCTTTAGCATTTCTTGTCTCTGTGTTTTTATGATTGTTAACATCTAATTCGCCATATTCATTTCCGCAAACTTCACATACCGCTTTCTTAGTGCAGGTTGCTTCTCCACCTTTATGTGGTAGTTTAGCAATGACTGTACCTGCTTCTACGACTGTTTGACAATCAGTACAGAATAAGTCACCTGTATACCCCTCTTCAGTACAAGTTGCTTCTTTAGCATTTCTTGTCTCTGTATTCTTGTGGTTTGTAGCATCTAGTTCACCATACTCAGCTCCACAAACGCTACATACTGCTTTCTTAGTACAGGTTGCTTTTCCTCCAAAGTGTTCTGCTTTATCAATAATGTTTCCGCATCCACATTCTTTCCAGTGTTCTGTCTCATTACTGGTCCAATCGCCATATACATGAGAGGCTTTAATAATTAAATCTTCTTCTGAAACTTCTTCTTTGTCTTCATTAAATAATTTGTTACATACAGAACATTGATAATGAGCTTCTACTCCATCCACTAATGTATCGTTCGTATGGGTTGGTTCTACTCTCTCAATTAATGTTCCATAATTGTGGTCTGCAAGTGGTAATTTCTCATCAGAACCACTAATAATTTTTCCACAGTCATCACAAGTTACATATTCTGCATGTCCTTGTGTCATACAAGTAGATGCTACTGCTTCGTGAGTTGTTGTGTTTGTATGTGGACATACTACCTCTACTTCACAGCTTGCACTATGGTTTCCGTCTACTGTTGTTGCTGTAATTGTAGCATTACCTATTTCTACAGCAGTTACTGTTCCATCTTCTGCTACTGTTGCAACTTCTTTATTGCTAGAAGTCCATGTAATAGTTTTATCTGTTGCATCCGATGGTTCAATAGTCGCATTTAATTTTTGTTCACTACCAGCATTTAGCGTTAACGAAGTAGAATCTAAGGTGATTCCTGTTGTTGGAACTTTTATTGTGATAGTGCTGTTGGTTACAACATAATCTTCAATACGAGAAAAATCGTATCCTGCAACATCATCTACATTAAAGGTTACATTTGCATTTCCAGTTGCTCCTTCTTTAATTTTAAAAGTAATCGTTGCTATATCTCCATTATCATCAATTGCTGGAGCTGAAATTTGACCTCCACAAGATGCATTAAATACAATTTCTTTAGTAGCATCATGATGAGAAATAGAACGATAGGCAGTTGCATTTTCTAATCCATGCATTTCTGCAGAAACAAATTCTAGTTTATCTGTGTCATACGTAATAATACCTGCAATTAGTCTTAATCCCTCTGTATTATTTGCCAAGTTTAAAGCTATTGTAACCTCATCTTGGCTTCCTCTAATTACTTCTTCACTAGATAAAGTTAATGCAATTTTAGATACAGCTGTTACACCTCCCATTGGTAGTAGTGTAGTAATTAATAGTGTAAATACTACAACTATTGAAATTAGTTTTTTGTTAAAAATTTTCACTTTTCTCCCTCCTATATTTTCAAATTTTTTAACACTAAAATTATATCAAATAGGTAAAATTTTGTACATACTTTTTTAGATTTTTTTCGATTTTTTTATTGTACTGGTTCTAATGTTGTTCTGTTTTCATAAGCAACATTAATTAAAAGCGCATCATAAGGTGTTAGTCTACCATTTCCATCAATATCTCCTATTTGAAGTTCCTCTGCTGTCGGTGTTTTTCTTTGCTCATACATCACATTTATTAGCAATGCATCATAAGGAGTTACTTTTCCATTTTTGTCCATATCTCCAAGGTTTTGTACTTTAATAGGTCCATCGGCAGTTACCTCACAAGTTGCTGTTAAGCCATTTGAAGAAGTTGCTGTAATAATTGCAGTTCCTCCCGATACAAAAGTTACATTTCCGTTTTCATCAACAGTTGCAATATATGGATTGCTAGAAGTCCATGTTATATTAAGACTATCGGTTGTATCTGTTGGACTTAACGTTGCTACTAGCTTTGCTGATTCTCCTTCCTCCAACGTTAAGCTAGTTTCATTTAAAGAAATTTTAGTAATTGGGTTATAGTCGCCTGGTGCAAACATTCCATAACCGTATATATCTGCTATCAAAGCTGCATCATTTGCATTAATTGCTCCATCTCCGTTTGCATCAGCTATTGCAATTTCATCTTCTGTCAATTCTCCCGTCTGTTTTGTCCAATCTAATACCAAAGCCGTATCATTTGCATTAATCATACCGTTTCTATCTAAGTCTCCTGGGTAAGCCTTACTTCCATCACTCATGGTTCTTAAAGCACATACATATATCCAGCAATCATCATTCCCATATTCTTCGGTACTTGCTTCAATATAGGTAAAACCTCCTGCTTTAGGTGTGACAACACCATTTTCAACTGTTGCCACTTTTTCATTTGTTGAAGTCCATGTTATATCACTTGCTAATATATATTCATCTTTTAATGTAATAGTATCATTAAGTCCATCTAATTGATATTCATAATAATTTAATTTTAATTTATGTCCTTCTGGAATTGGATTTAGTACATTTATTGTAAACTCTTCACTATATTCTCCTATACTAGCTGTAAGTGTAGCAGTTCCAAGGCCTTTCGCTGTAATAGTTCCTTTTTCATCTACTGTAAAAATTTTTTCGTTTGAGCTCTCCCAAGTTAAATCTGAAAGAGCAAATTCTGTTCTAAAACCCGTTGCATCTGGAGCTGTATTAAGATTTCTCACAGAAGTTGGAGACAAAGTTTCTCCCACTTTTAATTCGTTTTCACTCTCTATTCCTAGAATTAATGGATTAATATAGCCATTGCCAACGGCTACCTGTACTGTGTTATTCACATCGATTCTGTCTAAAGAAAAGGATTGGTTATCTGCTGTGTCATGCGAGAATAGTTGTACCCAATAAGTGTATCCATCGCTTGTATAGCATCCTATTCCAATAGATACATTATCTTCACTCATAATTTGACGTCTATGTCCCCAAGATCCCATCCATTTTTCTATAATCATGCTTGCATTTAATGAACCAGCACCTATATTTTCTCCATCTATTTTAGTATTAGCGCTAAAACATTGTGCTCCATCTGGTCGAATGTGATCAAAATAAACTGAGATTTCTGCTGCTCTTAACATTGCAGAATGAGTTAAACTAGCATCTATTTCAAATGGCGTTAGCCCCTCTTTTTCTCTTTCCTCATTTGTTAGTTCAATCATTTCCATAGCTTTATCATAGTAATAAGAGCCACTAATATTCATGGTAACTACTCTTTGGTAATCATTATTACTAATTTTAGTTAACCCCTCTGGTATTGTATAATTTGTAAGTTTTGGGCAATTATCAATAAATAATCTGCTAATGTAGTTTAAAGAGTCTGGTAAATCCACTGTAGTAAGATTAAGACAATCATTGAAAGCATAAGCATCAATACTTTCTATTCCATCTGGTAATATAACTTTTGTAATATCGTTTTTTGCTTTAAATGCACTCGTTCCTATTTTTATTACTTTTTTAGAATCAATGGTGCTTGGAACTTTTACAACTGTTTCCGTACCATTATATTCCTCTATACAAATTCCACCATTTTCTAAATCACTATAAGTATAGTCTCCGCTTGTAGTGTATGCTGCATTTACTATAACATTGAAAACCACATTAAATAATAATAGTATAATTAGCAAAATGCTGAAAAATATTTTGTTTTTTTTATTTTTCATTGAATATCCTCCTTTTAATTTTTTTACTGTGATTAATCCAATGAAGTTCTATTCTCGTAAGCAACATTAATTAAAAGTGCATCATACGGTGTTAGTCTGCCATTTCCATCAATATCTCCTATCTCAAGTTCTTCTGCTGTTGGCGTTCTTCTTTGCTCATAAATTACATTTATTAGTAATGCATCATAAGGAGTTATTTTTTCGTTTCCATCCATATCACCTTTCAAATGCATTTTTACAGTTACTTCACAAGTAGCTGTTTTTCCATCAACATTTGCTGTAATTGTTGCTGTTCCAGATTTTATAGGTGTTATTATTCCATCTTCATTTACTTCTACTATTGAAGAATCGCTTGATGTCCATATAATATTCTTTTCGATTGTTGAGTCTATAGGATTAAAAGAAACTTCTAGTTTGTATGTTTCCTTATTGGTTAGCAAAATATCACTTTGATTCAAGCTAATAGATTCCAATGGAACATCTACTTGAACACTTATCTTAAATTGCATATCTCCTATTTTCGCTATAATTATGGTATTTCCACCACCGACTGCTGAAATTCTTCCATATTCATCAACTGTTGCTACATCCTCATTCAGACTAGACCATTCAAAAGTATTATTTCCTAATTTCCATTCTCCACTTGTAATTTCAATATCTGAATTTGTTTCACCTTTTGTTAATGTAAAATGATTTTCATTGATAACAGCTTCATCTAAATACTTTGTAAGTACTTCCGTATATCTATTGCTAGAATATACCATACTATTTAATTTTGTATATCTTTCCATCACTTCATCTGCAAACACAAAAACATGATACATTTTATCTCCTACTTTGAAGTGTGACATACCTACTCCCTTTGTAGTAGGACTCATAGAATCTTGATAAAAATCTGGAGTATTTTCTTCATCCCATTTATAGCTACCACAAAAATAATATACTCTCAGCTTTAAATCTTTCTTGTTTTCTGGCAACATATCATTTATTTCAAACATTCCATTAGGTCTTTCATCACTCTCTAAGAAGTGTAACTCTGCTGCTCTAGTTTGCGCAATTTGCATTAGATAACTATCCAATGTTAAATCACTTAAATATTCCATTTCTCTATAATTATTAAAAATTCCCAACATTTGCTTTGTTTGACCATTATCTTCTGTGCCTTGCATCATTACTTTCACCATATCATTATCCGAAGAAAACTCTTTAATTTTACTATCTACTGCTAACCCCTCTTCTACTTCTACATTTACATCATATTTCGTTTCTTTATTTCTAATTCGAAGTTTTAGTTTTGCATTTCCGACTCCAACTGCAATAATTCTTCCTTTTTCATCAATTTTTACTACATCTTCATCACTTGATGTCCATTTTATTTCATCTTCTTTCACATCTAAGTAATTTACATAGGCTATAGGTTCAATCATATCGTATTTCTCAACATTATAATAATAACTGTTTAACAGTATATCTGATTGTGGCTTTGTATACTCTACAATTATTGCTTCTTCAACATACTTAGAATTTCTAATCACTTCAACTGTTGAATTTCCAATAAAAATATATTTTCCATCTGATTCAACAACTCTCGTTAACTTATCATTTGTTTTACTAGAATTTCTATCAAATGTTTTAGTCCATTCAGGATATCCTTGACAATCATATTTATTTATTCTTGTATTAATTTCTCCCCCTATTGGATTGGTTACAGGTTCTATTAAATCTCCTGCAAATCTAACAAGCTCGATTTTTCCATCTGTTATTTTTCCTGCATCATCTTGCAGAATTATGTCTGTATGGTTTGGTATTTCTCCAGTCTCAATAAACTCAACCTTAAAATTGCTATCATACTTTACGCATAAATTAACATATTGGTTTGTTTGATTATTTTTTCCTAGTAAATCTTGATCTGATGAATTTGTTTGCCCATATACTAAATAACCTCCATCGGTTGTCTTATCTATACTATAAAAATAATCATTGAAATTTCCTCCAAAAGATTGAAAAGATTTCATACCCAAATTTTTATCATATTTTACAATAATTGCATCCACAGAGCCTTTCGCTTGCTCTGTAAACTTTTCATATTGCTCCAAATATAAAGTAGAACATCCAACTACTATATATCCATCCTCTACTACTATGATGTCATTATAAGATTCTCGATTACTAACATTTAATTGTGTTGCTGGCAATGAGCCAAAGCAATAAATCTTTTCTGGTCTATCGTCTTGAATGTACTTTATTTCTGTCGCTTCAGAAGTATTTATTTTACATAATAAACAATATATAATAATCAAAATAAATGCAATACTAATTTTTTTTATGATTTTTTTCATTTTTTCTACCCCTTATTCATTTTAGATTATAATGTCGCTCTATTCTCGTAAGCAACATTAATTAAAAGTGCATCATACGGTGTTAGTCTACCATTTCCATCAATATCTCCTATCTCAAGTTCTTCTGCTGTTGGCGTTCTTCTTTGCTCATAGATTACATTTATTAATAACGCATCATAAGGAGTTATTTTTCCGTTTTTATCCATATCTCCTTTCATTAATAATGGTGTGTTACTTCCTATTATTTGGTTGCCACTGTTTTTTAGATATTGTCGATTATCTTGAATAAAATCTGCTCCAACTGTTCCAATTTCCGCTCTTAATTCAATGTCACTATCAAAGGAAGTTTTATAAATACTTGTCATATAGGAATTAGTTGGAATTGTAAAAGTAGTAAGTGCTTCTATTTCTTCTTCTGTTTTTGCAATTCCTGTTACTTTACCACCTGCTATAGGATCATCAATAACATATACTAATCCGTCATACGCAAAACTTACTATATTGGCTTTTGAATCGGTATTATCAAAAAGATAATGTGTTGTGTCAATATATATCCATTCTCCATCTACATAAGCTGCAGACCATTCATGGGTTATATTTGAAACAGTTGCCGTAGGAATTCCACATAAATATAACATATAATTAGTAATCATCGTGTATGCTTCACAACTTCCTATTTTCCTATCATAAACATCATATATATCTGTCATATTAGCATTTGCACCATAAGCTGCTTTATAATCCATATTAGTAACAACCCATCTAAAAACAGCACGTGCTTTTTCTGTTTCTGTTGTGCAATCTGTCGTTATTTCTTCGACCGTTTTCTTTATTTCTTGATATTTTTCGTTGGTTGTATCTTTTTCATACGCAAAATCCGTACGATAACCTTGTAATGTGTTATAGATATAACTTCTTCCACCATGCGAGGTTGGTCCAAGTGCTTGTAAATTTGTTGTAGTTAAAACATCTAGAAAAGATTGATTTGTAATTGTTTCTGTGGTTGTCACATTAGTGTTTAAGTCAGTAAATGTTCTCCCATAAAATCTGGCATAATAAAAGATGTCAGAATAGCTATACCCATATATATGTGCTGTACTACTGATAGTCTCTGGAGCATCTTCTATTGTTGTGTGCATTGCTCGAATCGTTGCTGTTTTTAAAGAAGTACACTCACCAAAAGCATATTCATTAATGTACATTACTCTTTCTGGTAAATCAATGGACTCTAATGAGTTACATTGATAAAATGCTCCCATACCAATTCTTACAAGATTTTTAGGAAATTTTACTGTTTTTAAAGAAGTACATTGTGCAAAGGATCTAATTCCAATCTCTGTAATGGAATCTGGTAAGAAAATCGTTTCTAAATTCGTATTTTCTTGAAAAGCTCTATCAGAGATAGATGTTATATTCCCGTTAAAAACTACGTTTTTTACTTGGTCTTTATAGTCAATCCATGGGCAAGTATCTCCACTCATGTTTCCACTACCAGTAATTGTTAACGTTCCATCACTAGCAAAAGACCATGTCATATTTTCTCCACAACTACCAGAAGCAATTTCGTCTGTAGCAAGTACGTTATTTGTTCCAATAATAGACGTCAAGAAAATTACTAAAATGATTAATATTTCAACTATTTTTAAAATTTTTTTCATTTCTACTCTCCTATCATTTATATTTATGTATGAATTTTTATTGTAAATCTTCCAATGAAGTTCTATTCTCGTAAGCAATATTAATTAAAAGTGCATCATACGGTGTTAGTCTACCATTTCCATCAATATCTCCTATCTCAAGTTCCTCTGCTGTTGGCGTTCTTCTTTGCTCATAGATTACATTTATTAGTAACGCATCATAAGGAGTTATTCTTCCGTTTTTATCCATATCTCCTTTTAGAAGGTTTAATTTAATTGTTTTTATTTGTATTTCATCTGATAATCCGGTTTTGTCATTAACTACTCTAATTGTTACTGGAGTGTCACTTTCTTTTTTTATGGTTAAAGTTCCGTTTTGCGTTACTTCTATTAAATCTGGGTTAGAAGAAGTCCATGTCATTTTCTTTTCTAATGCTTCTTTATTGTCAATAATTGCATTTAATTTTATTTCTT
Organism: uncultured Clostridia bacterium; assembly: GCA_944390395.1. Taxonomy (GTDB): domain Bacteria; phylum Bacillota; class Clostridia; order TANB77; family CAG-508; genus CAG-273. The sequence continues at coordinate 33,527 of CALXPY010000009.1, forward strand.
TTCCTACAGTTGCAGTATAACTATTTCCATTTTGTTCTAAATCTTCTGGTACTTCTAAAGATAAGCTACCAATTGAGTCTGGATAATTGTTTATATCTGCGTATTCAAATACTGCTCTATAGCTAAAATCTACTTCTCTTGAAGTAGCCTTTTCCTCCAAGCCATGTAAAGTGATTTTATAAACATAACCTGCTTGCGGAACAATATCAGAATCGTAAATTACGACCTTATTATTTAATGAGGAAACGCTATTTGTGTGGCAAGCAAACCATCTATCTGATGTATTTTCTTGTTCTTTAAACTCCCATGTTTCTCCCGTATTTAAACATTCCACTGTTGCAGTAGTTGTATCTAGTACTGTATATTTATCTATGAATTGTGCTGTCCATTGAAAACTTGGAGATACTAACGTTTCCATAAATGTAACGCCATTGGATGGCCATGCCTCTAAGAAATTCGTATAATTTGTGTTGGTTCCACTAAATTCATTTACAAAAATTGCTGGACTTATTCCATAACCAAAATATTGATATTCATTGCTTAAAATTTTCTGTCTATGTGAAAATAGTTGTGGTATTTCTGCAGAATCATCTAATAATATATTTATGCTTTGCATCATCGCTTTACCATTAGCACTGCTTCCAAGAGTTCCAACATTTTCTCCATATCCGAATCCATTTCCCATTGCTATTTTGTAAAATTCATCGGACACACCTGCCGGTTGTTCTGGAGAGTGAGTGATATCTTTTCCTAATTCCCAATAACGGTAACTTAATAAAGTTGCTTTATGTTGCGCTACATTATAATTTTCTAGTCTTGTTTGTAACTTTGGCACTCCTGCTGCCACACGAATAGCATTAACATACTCTAAAATGCCTACTTTGGCTGAGTTTCTTATTTCTCCTGCTACTAATCCAGATGCGGTATCTGTTACAGGGTCTGAAACATAGACATCTTCTAAATTTAGTTTTTGCACTGCCTTTTGATACTCTTCTCTTCCTGCCTCTAATTTTTCTTGTTCTTCATCAGTATATGGTACTTCGTTTATATCTTCAAAAGTATTTTCTGAAAAACATAGAACACTTAAAACTTTAGAGTTTATATCATAATCAAAAAGAGCATTGGGATGTTCTTGTAATTCTGCAAATCTTATATTTGCTTTTTGGGCAAACAAAGCTGGGTTTAAAACATAATACGTTCTTGTAATTTCAACATTACTACTAACTCCTAGTCCCTCCATATATTTTGAACTACGTTCTGTATCAATCATATATTCTCTTAGTGTAGTGCCATATTCTTTAAATTGCTCATTTATATAAAACAAATCTTCATTGAATCTAAGTGGAGTAGTATCTTCATATCCCTCTTCTCCAAGATAACTAATTTGTTTTCTGTAAGCATTAAACATCAATACCCCATGTTGTGCCAATCCTTTTAAATATGTTATTGGGTCACTTAAATATCTTTCTTCATATGCTTCAATAATATCACCAGAATAACCAATTCCATCTTCCCAGGCAGACCTATTATAATAAACGCCACCTGCAACATATCCTCCACCAGATATTATGCAACCCATTAGCGATTTAAAAACACTATATGGGTAATCATCTCCATAGCTATATGTTGCTGTTTTATAATTTGGTTCGAACGAACCATAAGAAATTATTTTTCCCTCTGCCGTTGTTTCTATGTAAAGATAATTACTATAATTATCGTCAGTATAAAAACTATATGCTTCTCCTCCAAAAGCAGATGGAGTGGTTAATTTAGGTTCTCCTAAAACTTTAATTATGTCATCCACTGTTGAAGTTTTCGTAACCGTAATGGCATACTGACCTGTTCCTTGACTTATTAATAAATCTGATGTTGCTGCATTGGCAATAACATTAAAAGATACATTAAATATTAACAATACGATTACCAAAACACTAAAAAATATTTTACTTTTTTTGTTTTTCATTATGCTTCCCCCTTTTCATTTTCTTTTGGATAATGCCCTTTACATTATCTCATTTTGTAATAATCTATATAAAAACCATACAGTTGAAAAAGAAAAACAGATTAGATTTTAATCTAATGTCGCTCTATTCTCGTAAGCAACATTAATTAAAAGTGCATCATACGGTGTTAGTCTACCATTTCCATCAATGTCTCCTATCTCAAGTTCCTCTGCTGTTGGCGTTCTTCTTTGCTCATAGATTACATTTATTAGTAACGCATCATAAGGAGTTATTCTTCCGTTTTTATCCATATCTCCTTTTAGCAAAGGTTCTCCAATTTGTACTTTTTGTGTCCTAATTACTTTTCCATCTGCTGTTCTCTTTATGATAATATTAGTACTTCCCTCTTTTAAAAGATTTAACTTAAATACTTTATACCATTTATTCACAGAAGTATCTTCTTCTACTGTTAGAATCGAAGTATCCTCTACTTCAACAGTATATCTTACATCTGTCGCTCCTGCAGTAGCAGGGTCTATAAACAATACACATTGTTCATTTACATCTTCTAATTTTAGAGTTGAACCTTCATTTACCATTGTTAATACAGATGAATCCGAGCTTTTTGCTTTGTTTATTCTTACTCTGTCAATTAATTTACCTTCTGAATAGATAAACTGTGTTGCGTATCGTAATGTTACTTTGTTATATTGTGTATCTCTAATACCCACTATCTCAACTGTTACTGGTAAATCTGCTAAATATTTATTACTATCACCAGTTAGAATGTCGGTTACTTCACTTGGTAAATCATAATAAAAAGTTCTAGCTGCATCATCATATTTACCATAAACATTATATTTTTTATTATTTACCGTTATTGTTATTTTGCACTCTGATAAATTAGGACAACTAAATTCATCTGACAATGTTACAGACCACATAATATCTTTTTCTAAATCATCAGCTAACATATAACCTGGTGACGGAAAAGCATAAAAATCTTCGTCATTTCCATTTGTACTATTTAAATCTTCGTGCATATAAACAGTACTATATGGCTTACAATAACCCATACTTGCATTAGTTGCATTAATACCTAAAATAGAATATCTATGTCCTATATTATTTGCTGCATTATTATTATCTTTTATGTAAGTTATTATAGAATCTGGAAGAGATGCATTATAGCAAATGTTACCCATGCAAGCTGATGCTGCATCTTGATAAAAGTCCATTTCCATATCTTCTGGTTTAGTTTGAAAATGATTGAAATTATCATTGACTGCCATTAATAAAGCCGCTTTTTGTGATTTTTGCATTTCTTCATCTGTACTAAGCTCTACTGGATTTAAACCTACTTGCCAACGGTAAAAATTAATTTGATTTAGAGTATCTGTTAATACTTGGTTTTCCATTTTTCCTTCGTCATAAGGAGCTTTTTTTACTGGTTCTTCCGTATAAACATTATTTCCATAATTAAATTTAGGTTTTGCTTCTTTATATTTTTGTATAACTTCTTCTTTTGTATACGAGTAGGTAACATGGTCTGTTAGCTCTCTATTTTGCACTTCTGGAATCTCTGTTAATTCAATTTCATATCTATACATATCCCCATAAAAATCTCTATATAATAAATATAACTTTCCATCTACAATAGAAACATATTGTATGGTAATAGAAGCATCTGATTCAAAATTCAAAAAGTTAGTTACACTATTTTTTGTAGGATCATAAACTAAAAATTGATTATCTTTTCCTTCTAAGTAAATTTTATCCCCATAAAAGAAAGCTGTAGTTCCACTTAATTTTCCATAACCTTTTAAACTATGAAAAATATCAGTTGAAGTCACCTTGTTTTCACTGTAAGTATATTTGTAAACCCCACCATATTGTCCTACTGCATATACTGTATCTTTTGAATATATGTTATACGAGTCGGTACAGCTATCTTGATAAGCTCTTCCGTCCACGAATTTTCCATTATTTATATAAATCGGACCTCTATCATGGAATAATACTTTTTGATTTGCAGATACACGAACAAGTTCAATGTTGGTGCTAAATGTATCATTTGTCATAGTATCTATTAAATTTCCGTTTTTATCAAACGATTTTACAATTTTATTTCCCTCTTTGAAATAAAAATTTTGACTATTATCTACCACAAACTGCTGTCTTCTATCATTTTCCTGCTCTATTGGAAAATCGCATTGATAAACTAAGCTTTGTTTTAGAATGTCAAATCCTTCGACATGCGTTGTTGTAGCATCACTGCTAGATTGCATTTGAATATAAATAACACTGCCATTAATGAAATAACTAGTTTGTGAACCATCATAAGTAGAATCATAAATTGTCTCTACTTCAGTGTCATGAATAAAATCGTATCGGTATACTCTACAAGAATTTACCATATAGACATATCCTGGATCTTCTGGAATAATTTGCCTATTTGATAAAGAAGAAAAATTTTCTAATTTTACAGTATCCTTCAAAGATGGCTCTGTATTAGCAATTCCTCTTACACTAGGAAAACTCACAAAAATGAACACGAATAATATAAACAAAATTGTTTTCGTAAATTTTTGGCTATATTTTGTCCTCCTTTTATTTGCCTCATATTTCATATAAAACTCCCCCTTTTATCATATTAATTTACATGATTTGTTTTCCTGCCATAATTATATTCCATCTTACAAAAAAAGTATAGTACTTTATCGTTATTTCTTCATTGAACTTTTTGTAAGTTCCATATCCTTCTCAATCTTTTTACTATACCTATCTTCCTCTGAAAAAATACATCCACAATATTTTTGCATATAAAGTCCTAATTCTCTTGCTTTATTTTGTCCTTCTCTAAATCCTACTCGGAAGTCTCTATATAAAAATTTCAATTCATACTTATTAGCAATTTCTTCACAAATATTTTTTAGTTCTTCATGTTTTTGATAAGGACTTACTAATAATGTTGTTGTATAGGAATCATATCCATTTTCTTTTGCATACTTTGCAGTTTGTTCCATACGAACTCTATAACAATAATTTACACATCTATTTTTTAAGTCACAAATTACATTTTTGCAAAATTCATCTAATCCATAATTTTCTTCAAATATAGCTTCTACATTTATACTTTTGGTATATTCTTTTAAACAATCTCTTCTTGACTTATACTCCATATATGGATGTATGTTTGGATTATACCAATATACTGTAGGTTCTATTCCTTCGCTCCTTAATGAATCTATACAATATACACTACAAGGTGCACAACATGTATGCATTAATAATTTCATTTTTTCACCTCAATTTTTACCTTTTATTTTTCTATTTATTTATAGTTTTTTTTTAATACTTTCACTATTAATTTACATTTTAAAAATGGCATTGTACATAACCATTTGAAGAATCTCCTCCATCATAAGGTACTCCAATATGCTTATATGCTGCTGGAAGTGCAATTCTTCCTCTTACAGTTCTTGAAACAAATCCTATTTGTATTAAATATGGTTCATATACATCTTCTAATGTATCTATTTCTTCTCCTATTGTTGTAGCTATTGTTTCTATTCCTACTGGTCTTCCTTGATATTTTATAATAAGTGTTTCTAATATTTTTCTATCTATTTCGTCCAATCCCATTTCATCTATTTCTAACTTGTTTAATGCAGTTTTTGTTATTTTTAAAGTAATTCTTCCATCTCCTAAAACTGTTGCATAATCTCTTACTCTTTTTAGAAGTCTATTTGCTATTCTTGGCGTTCCTCTTGATCTTCTAGCCACTTCCACAGCAGATTCGTTATCTATTTCTACTCCTAAAATTTTCGCAGATCTTTTAACTATAGTTGTTAAATCTTCTACTCCATATAATTCTAATCTATGTACTATTCCAAATCTATCTCTAAGTGGGGTTGTAAGTGATCCTGCCTTTGTTGTTGCTCCTATTAAAGTAAATTTAGGTAAATCTAGCCTTATAGATCTTGCACTTGGTCCTTTTCCTATCATAATATCTAAAGTATAATCTTCTAGTGCAGGATACAATATTTCTTCTACACTTTTACTTAATCTGTGTATTTCATCTATAAATAAAACATCAAACTCTGAAAGATTTGTAAGTAATGCTGCTAAATCCCCTGGCTTTTCTATTGCAGGTCCAGATGTTATTTTTATATTAGAATTCATTTCGTTTGATATAATATTAGCTAATGTTGTTTTACCTAATCCAGGAGGTCCATATAGCAAAACATGATCAAGAGGCTCACCTCTTTTTTTGGCAGCCTCTATATATATTTTCATATTTTCTTTTACTTTGTCTTGTCCTATATATTCATCTAATATTTTTGGTCTTAATGAATTTTCAAATTTTTCTTCTTGATAATCTTCTAGTTCCGGTGTTATTATTCTATCGTCATTCATGCTAAATTTCATCCCTTTCTAATAAGCAATGAACTATTATTTTTTTTCATTTTCTTCTTGATCATTCCCTATCTTTTCTATGTTTGTCCTTATTCCTAACACATCTTTATACCCAATTGCAACTATTGCAATTACCAATAATGCAAAAGATAAAGCTTTCCATATACCACTTTCTAATAGTATTATTGCAAACATTCCGAATGTTGCAGTTATTCCATATAAGATATAAACTGCTTGTCTTTGGGTAAATCCTTTATTCATTAACCTATGATGTAGATGTCCCTTATCTGCTTTAAATACTGCTTTTATAGATTTACCTTTTATTATTCTTCTGACTATTGCATAAAGTGTATCAAATATAGGTAAAGCAAGCACTATTATAGGTGCTATTAATACTATTGCAGTATATGTTTTAGCTACACCGTAAAATTGATATTATTGCAAGTGCAAATCCTAAGAAATTGGATCCCGTATCTCCAATAAATGTTTTGGCTGGATTAAAGTTATATGGTAAAAATCCTAATATAGCTCCAGCAAGTGCTGTAATTAATACTATTGCAATAATTGGTGAACCATTTAATGTAAATATTATTAATAAAGAAATGCATGAAATTAACGTTATACCTGATGATAAACCATCCAATCCATCAATCAAATTTATAGCATTTGTTATTCCCACTATCCAACAAACAGTTAAGATGTATGAAAAAGTAGTATTTAATCCTATCTTATTATCAAAAAATGGAATATTTATATTCTCTATTCTTATTCCTGATGCCACAACTATTACAGCTGCAATAATTTGTATTATAAGTTTTACAAAACTTGGTATTCCTCTTGCATCATCTATAAAACAACCTATTCCTAATACAACTATTCCAATAAAAAAGCCTATTAATTTAGTAGTATATGTTCCAATATCAGAATAAAATACACTTTTATCTACATTCATAATTATAATTAGATATATACTAGAAAGAATAAAACCACTTATTACAGCAATTCCTCCTAAACGAGGCATTGGTTTTTTATTAACTCTTCTTTCATCATTAGGTAAATCAATTGCTCCTACTTTTTTAGCTAATCTAATAGTATATGGTGTTACAACAAATGAAGTCATAAAGGCTAACAAAAATGCTATTACAATATCTCCCCACATTTAAATGTTCCTCATTTCTTATTTTATAATCTCTATATTATATCCTATAAATAAGCCGCTTTCAATAACTCCCGTTATACTTTTTATGTCTTTTTCTAAAGAATCATAGATCTCTATAAATTTTACATCTAGTATAACATTATTATTTTCTGTTATAACTGGTCCATCTTTTCCTTTAGCTAATCTTAAAGTTATTTTTTCTGCTCCTAAATCTGCTAATTCTTCTTTTACACTATTAACAGCTTCCGGAAATACTTCTATTGGAATACTTGCTTTTTCACCTAATTCTTTTACGAATTTACTTTTATCTACTAATATATATGTTATAGGTGAGTTTACCATATTTAACTTTTCTTTAAACATAGCTGCTCCTCTACCTTTTATTAGGCAGTTATTTTGGTCTACTTCATCAGCTCCATCAAAAGACCAATCTGGTTTATTTTCTAATATTGTTTTAGTTGGAATTCCCAATTCATTACATAACATCTTTATTTCATAAGATGTTGGAATTGCTAAAATATTTATATTTTCTTCTTTTATTTTTTTAGCAATTTCAATAATAGCTAAATATGATGTTGATCCAGATCCAAATCCTATTATATCTCCATTTTTTACTTTATTAGCAATTTTTTTTGCAACTAGAATTTTTTCTTCTTTATTAGAAATTTCGTCCCAATTTATTTTTACTTTATTTAACCATTCCATATAGGACCTCCGAAAATTTAAATTTTAACCAATTCTTTTGATTTCGTTTCTTTTTGTATTCCTGTAATTAATTCATTTATAAAGTTTACTATATCTTTTGTACAATCTTTTTGTTTTTTTATGTACTTGTTTTTAAACTCTTTTAATTTTTCATAATTATAAGTATTATCTTCTATAGATTTTAAAATTTCACTAATATCTTTGCTGATTATTCCTGGCAATTCTTTTTGATAATCTATTGCTAATCCTCTATTTTCTAGATATTTTGGCAAATCAAACGCATAGAAAAACAATGGAATATCTAGTAAAGCAGCTTCATATATAACGCAACTATAATCACTAATAACAAAATCAGCAACAAATAACATATCAAATGTAGAAAACATCTCGTCCTTTATTACTCTATCATTATTTATTGTTATTTTGCTCAAAGGATGTAATTTTATAATCAAATTATATTTTTCATAATTTACACTATTAATTAATTTTTCTAGTGCTTTTTGCATTTCTTCTTCATTTTTTCTAAATGTAGGACAATATACTATATTCTTTTTTTCCATTAAATTTGGATAGATCCCCTCAATTTTTTTTCTGATTTCATTTTTGTAACTTTCGCTTACAAGTAAGTCTACTCGTGGCAATGGATATATCCTTACTTTTTCAACACTACACCCAAAACCATCTGCTAAATTTTGGGCATAAGCTTCACTACTAGCAAACACAAAATCATAATTTTTATGCATTTTCATTTGCTCTGCTAATTTTGCACTACTGCCTTCTTTTAGTCCAATTATTTGATATCCAAATTTTTTCATTGTTCCCATTGAGTGCCACATTTGTATTACTTTTAATGATTTTTTATGTTTTAAAATACTAATCAAAATGCAATATGAATCTAATAATACTACCTTTGATGTTGCTATATTATACATCTGATTAAAGCAATGAAAAATATATCTTATTTTTACGCTTAATTTTGCCTTTGCACCACCATCTAATTTATGGCATAATATTTTTACCTTTATCCCTAATTTTTCTTTCTTTATTTCCTCATCTATCAAATTAAAATCAAGTGTGTTTTTATTGGATTGACGACTTATCATTGTTAATTTATTTTGTGTAGGTAATAGTTTAAATAAAGAGTATATTATATTAGCTAATATAACAAAAATTTTATTTAACATCTTTATCTCCTTGTATAATATATTTAGGTTTTTAAAAGGTTACCCATAAACCTTTATATAACAATTAGTTCATGATATAATT
>CALXPY010000010.1 GCA_944390395.1 uncultured Clostridia bacterium
TGTGAAAAGAAAATTGCAGAACTTATTGATAAAGGTTTTGCGATTGTCGGTGTACATCGTACACCAGAAATCTTTGATTTCAAAATTGAGCTAACTTATAAACCTGTTACGGTAAATAGCTAATGGTTTAACCTTTCTCCCGCTGGAGCGTGCTCCGGTGGGATTTTCTTTATTGTATCGGAATTAACTGTTTTTCTATACACATCTGTTAGCGAAGCTTTTTATTTAATAGGAATTTCGGAGAAATTTTCTATTTAGATAAACAAAAGAGATGCTAAAAAATTAGCATCTCATATTTGTTAAAATTATTCAGCTGCTTCTTCGCTTCCTAGATCTTCATAAGCTTTTAATATAGCATTTTGAATTTTTTCTCTAGCTTCAGCGTTGATTGGATGAGCTATATCCTTGAATTCTCCATTTCTTAATTTGTTGCTTGGCATAGCAATGAAGAATCCTCCTTCTTTCTTTTCAATAACTTTAATGTCGTGAACAACGAATTCATTATCGAATGTAACAGAAGCTACTGCTTTCATTCTTGTTTCAGAATTCATTTTTTTGATACGTACATCTGTAATTTGCATTTGAGCACCGCCTTCCAAAGTTTTAAATATTTTGTACACTAATTTATATGTACAATTATATTATTCTACAAAAAAATTTTTTTTCCTTCTATTTTTTACATTTTTTATATTTTTTTCTTCATTTTATAGTAAACTTTATTTTTATTACGTCTTTCTGTATAAAATAGTTTGAAACTACTTATAATATTTTAAGTAATACTATATTTCATTGCTTTTTTAATATTTTCCCATATTATATTAATTATATTCACATTTTTTTAATCAATTCATAAAATATACTAAATTTAATTAGAAACAGAGGTTACTTAATTAAAATTCTTTGTTATTACCTTTTTCTAATTTAATTTCAAAGATATACACTATTAGATAAATACATATTTTTTATTAAAAATATTGAAAAAACAACAAAAAAAGTATATAATGATTTATGCAATAAATTTAAAAGGGGTGTAGCATTGTGGCTAATATTGAAGAAATAAAACAATATAAACATGTACATTTGATTGGAATTGGCGGTATAAGCATGAGTGGTATTGCCGAAATTCTAAATAATTGGGGGATTAAAGTAACTGGTTCTGATATTTCAAAATCAGAAGCTACTGATATGCTTATTAAGAACGGTATTAGTGTAAAAATAGGGCATGATTTAGATTCTTTAGAAAGAGCTGATGTAGTTGTATACAGTGCTGCAGTACCTAAAAATGATATCGAATTACAAAGAGCCAAAGAATTGGGTATACCTATTATAGAAAGAGGGACATTTCTTGGTAAGATAACTAAGGCATATAATGACAGTATTTGTGTTTCTGGAACACATGGAAAAACTACTACTACTTCTATGATATCTTTATGTTTCTTAGAAGCATCTAAGGATCCTTCTATACAAGTTGGAGCCTTTTTAAAACAATTAGGAGCTAATTATAGGGTTGGTAATAGTGAATATTTTATTATAGAAGCTTGTGAATATGTTGAAAGTTATTTAAAATTGTTTCCCAAAACAGAAGTTATATTAAATATAGACAATGATCATTTAGATTACTTTGGAAACTTAGAAAATATAGTTAAATCTTTTAATAAATATATTGGTTTGTTACCTCAAGATGGTTTACTTGTAATAAATAGTGATGATCCTAATTGTAAACATATTATAAAATCTGCTTGTTGTAAAGTTTTAACCTATGGAATTGAAAATGAAAATGCAAATTTCGTTGCTAGAAATATTTCTTTTGACAAAAATGGTTTCCCTACATTTGATGTTTACTATAATAACAACTTTTTTAAGACTATAAAACTATCTGTTCCAGGACGCCATAATGTTTTTAATGCTCTTGCATGTATTGCTGTTTGTTTTGCTTATAATATTGAAAAAGAAGATATAAAAAATGCTTTATTAAAATATACTGGTGCTCATAGAAGATTTGAATTAGTGGGAACAGAAAATGGTATAACTGTATACGATGATTATGGTCATCATCCTACAGAAATTAAAGCAACGTTTAATGCATTAAAACAAAAAGAATATAATCAATCTTGGGTAATATTCCAACCTCATACATATAGTAGAACAAAAGAATTATTGGACGATTTTGCCTCTGCATTGATCAATTTTGATAATATTATAGTTACTGATATATATGCTGCCAGAGAAGATAATACTTTTAATATTTCTTCTTTAGATTTAGTAGATAAAATTAAATCTTTAGGAAAAGGAGCTATATATATAAAAGATTTTGACGAAATTGTTCAATACATTTTAGATAATGCTCAAGATGGAGATATTGTATTAACTTTAGGAGCAGGAACTGTAACAAACATTGGACCAATGATTATAAATAAATAACTTAAAGACCTATAAAGAAATTCTTTATAGGTCTTTTTATTACTCTTGTTGATAATTTTCTTTGTTCAATGTAGGGAAAGTAAATTTCATACTATTCTCCGACAAATTACCATCTTCTTCATGGTTTGTTAAAAATTCATCTGATCCTTTCATAAAGTATTGATATCTTAATTCATCTGTTAATTCTCCGTTTCCCTGAATAATTGGATCGTCCCATGTTAAATCTATAGCATACCATCTATTATTTACTTGCACGTAATTCCACATATGTGATTCTTCTTTTCCCTCTGTATCAGTTGCTGTTCCTGATACTAATACAGTAGGTATGTTTAATCCGTCAAGAATATATTTAAATGCTCTTGCATATCCTTCACATACTGCTGAAGCATGGTTTAAAGCACCATAAATATCATAAATATGTTCACTATCTAGTTCAGTATCATATTGTAAATTATCAATTAACCAATTGTGTATTATTAAAATTTTATTGTAGTCATCAAATCCCTTTACAAGCTCTACAACTTCTTCTTTTATTCCTTGTATATAATCTACAGCAGATCTAGCTTCTTCTGCCGTAGTTATTTCCCCTTTAAGATAATTTGTATTTTCACCATTTCCTAATGTTACTTTATATGTACCTATGCCACCAACTACCTCATATTCAGTTGTTAAAACTAACTTACTTGGTTCTACATAAAATACATCTACATTATCATAGTAAAAAGCATTCCACGCAGATTGAAAAGCAGTATTTAGTTTTTCTTCTCCATCTTCTTCATGTAATAAAGTATTAAAACTTGAATCAAAATCTATAGTATAATTACCTGTTAGTAAATTATCTTTCTCTCTTTTTAATCCATCATAAATCATTTTAGCATTGTCATCTAATTGATTGTAATAATAACTAGATGCAATAGTTTCTTGATTTGTTGGAATTTCTGTATTTGGCTGAATTTCTGGTATATCTTCTCCACTACCACTTCCTGTTATCTCGTTTCCTACTTGTTCATTATTAAATTGATTTTGTAAAGTATCACGTGGTGTTCCTCCTGTAACTTGCATTATTATCATAGCAATTAAAGCTATAACTATAGCCACTATAAGTACTATTATACAAATTAAAGCTATGTTCTTCTTATTTTTCATAATAACCTCTTTCCCAAAATTATTAAAAAATTTTATCTAAAAATGTAAAATAATGTCCTTAATATAAATTATACTTTTAAACCAATTTAATGTCAACAAGAATATTTTAGAATTTAAATTTATAAATTAGCTTTTATATTTATTGACTTTTAAATTTTTATGTAATATTATATACATGTAAATATTTTATTAGGAGGTTAAACATGGAATTAAAAGGATCAAAAACAGAAAAAAATCTAATGGCTGCCTTCTCTGGTGAATCAGAGGCAAGAAACAAATATACATATTTTGCTAGTGTGGCAAAAAAAGAAGGTTATGAGCAAATAGCTGCTATATTCTTAGAAACAGCTGAAAACGAGAAAGAGCATGCTAAATTACACTTTAAATATTTAAATGGAATTGGAGATACAAAAGCTAATTTAGCTGATGCAGCTGCTGGTGAAAATTATGAATGGACAGATATGTATGCAAAATTTGCTAAAGAAGCTGATGAAGAAGGATTTACAGAAATTGCTGCTACTTTTAGAGGAATTGCAGAAGTTGAAAAACATCATGAAGAAAGATATAGAAAATTATTATCTAATCTAGAAAACGGTGAAGTATTTAAAAAAGGAAGTATTGTTATTTGGAAATGTAGAAATTGTGGACATATTCATGTTGGATTAGAAGCTCCAACAATTTGCCCTGTTTGTAGACATCCTCAATCTTTCTTTGAAGTATCTACAGAAAATTATTAATAATAATAGCTGGCATATTTTTACTATTAACTAAGAAAAGGAGATGATTTTATTCATCTCCTTTTTTGAATATCTAAAATATTTTTTTAATCAAAATGTTTTTGTCTATTAGTTGCACAATTCTGCTATTAGGTCATATTCTTCTACTTCTGTAACTTTTACTGTTACAAATTCTCCACTATCTAAATTTTTATCTGTTTTTATATACACAATTCCATCTATTTCTGGTGCATCCATATAGCTTCTTCCTACATAATATTCTCCATTAAATGTAGAGCCTTCTATCATTACTTCTATTTCTTTATTTAGTTTTTTTTGCATATTTTCTTTTGAAATTCCTTGTTGTAGTTTCATTATTTTATTATATCTACTTTTCTTAGCAGCGCCATGTACCTGATCTCTTAATCTTTCAGCTGGTGTACCTTCTTCTTTAGAATAACTAAATGCTCCTAATTTATCAAATTTCGCTTCTTTTACAAATGAATATAGTTCTTCAAAATCCCTGTCTGTTTCACCTGGGAATCCCACCATAACAGTTGTTCTTATTACTACCTCTGGTATTTCTTGTCTTAGCTTATTTATTAAGTTTCTTATACTTGTACCATCACTATGCCTATTCATTCTTTTTAATACAGTATCAGAAATATGTTGTATTGGTATATCAAAATATTTGCATATTTTGTCATTTTCTTTAACCACCTTAATTAATTCATCATCTATTGTTTCTGGGTAAGCATATAGGAAGCGAATCCATTTAATTTTTTCTATTTTGCATATTTCTGTTAATAATTCTGCTAATCTTGGTCTTCCATATATATCTATACCATATTTAGTAGTATCTTGTGCTGTAAGTATTATTTCTTTATAACCTTTTTCTGCTAATTCTTTTACTTCTTCTATTATGTCTTCGAAATCCCTACTTTTTAGTGGACCTCTTATGTAAGGAATTGCGCAATATGTACACCTATTGCTACAGCCATCTGCTATTTTTACATATGCATAATTGTTACCAGTTGTTATGACTCTATCTTTTATTTTATCAAAATTGATTTTTTCTTTTATTTCTTCGTCTTTAATTAGCTTTTCTACTTTTTGCCATAATTTGTCATAATCACTATATTTTATATATAAGTCTACTTCTGGTATTAATTTTTCTAAATCTGTTAAATATCTTTGTACCAAACACCCCATTACTATTAAAAATTTACATTTTTTCTTTTTGTATTCAGCCATTTCCAAAATTGTATCTATCGCTTCTTGTTTAGCACTTTCTATAAATCCACACGTGTTTATGACTATAATTTCTGCTTCTTCTTGATTATTTACTATTTCATATCCATTATTTTTAAATAGACCTATTACTTTTTCTGTATCTACTAAATTTTTATTACAACCTAATGATATAAATCCTACTTTCACTTTTTCTCCATTCCTTTCACTTGTCATAAATTTGATTTAAAAATAACTTTAAATATTTTATTTTATTAATCCTTCTAATAAATCCAATCCATCTAATAGTTTATCATATTGTTCTTTGCTTATTATATCGGTATCACCACTAGCATATTGTTTTGCAGTTCCTTTCATATCAATCAATTGATATCTATTTTCTGCATTTTCTCCATTATCTAATACATAAATTGGTGTATAATCTACCTTACTTAAAACAACTTCCCCTGTATCACCTTTTTTTCTTAACTCTATATTTAATACTAGCTCCACTTTTGATTTTTCATTATCAATAGAAGATATATAATTTCCTAAAGAATATGCTACAAATACATTTTCTCCATCTTTATTTTTCTTTATTTCCATTGGTTGTACAGTAGCTGCATGATTCCCTAAAATTACATTTGCTCCATTTTCTATCAAATAGTTAGCCATCTCTTTTTGTTCATCATTTACAGTATTACTATTTTCATCTCCCCAATGCATTATTACAAATATGAAATCTGATTGTTCTTTTGCTTGTTCTAGATCTTTTTTTACTTGTTCTTTATCAAAAATATTAATATATTCTACATCTTTGCTCGATTTATCATCTTGATTTTCCACACCATAAGTATATGCTAAAAATGCTATTTTTACATTTTTTACTGTCTTTACCTTTATTCGCTCTTCTTCATTTAGGCTATCTCCTACTACATCAAATCCAGTTTTGGTTAAAAGTTTTTTTGTATCTTCTATTCCTTCTTTTCCATAATCTAAGCTATGATTATGACTGATACTTACAAGATTTATACCACTTTCTTTTACTGCTTGTGCAAATTCTTTTGGAGAATTTCTTTTTCCATATCCAGAATAATTTCCATTAACAAAATTAGTTTCCATTGTTCCTAAAGTTATATCACTTCTTTGAATAAATCCTTTTATGTTTCCAAACATTGGTGTAAAGTTGTATGTTTTAGTTTCTTCATTATATGCATCTTCTAACATCTCATCTCCACATAAAATGTCACCGTACAGCTGAAACTCTTATTATTTCATCTCTTACTGTTGAATTTGATGAATCTATACTTCTTTCAGTTTCTTCAAAGATAGCCTCAATTTGCTTATCCAATTCTTCTTTTTGTGAAGCTAATTCCAAACTATCTTGATAGTTTCTAAACTTAATAATCACTATAGAAGCTACTATAATTACAAATAAAATTGCCATTATAATTAAGAAAGTTTTTAAATCTATTACTTCTGTTATTCTCTTGATAATCCTTTTATTTCTTCTGTTTCTTGCCATTACAATCACCATAAATAATTTACCATATTTTAGTATTACAGTCAAGAGCACAAAAAAGTGCTACTAGAATTTTCAGTAACACTTTTTTGTTCTTATCTTACATATTCATTTAATGGTTTTGTTCTATATTGTAATTCTCCAAATTTTTCTGTTGTTACATATCCTGGTACACTGTTAATTACATCTGGTATACGATTTACAACACTTGCACAAGTTAATTCAACTGTACTTGGTCTTGATACAACTATAGTTGTATTTGGTTCTCCATATATTGTCCATTCATTTTTATCATAATCTTCTTTTGAATATACTTTACCTATACATTGTGTTTCTAATGTTATTCCCTCTTTAGTTGTTGTTGTAACTACTGCACTCATTCCTGTCGCATCTCCTTTTTTTACTGTCATTCCTAAAGTTGATGAGTATAGGTCTTCTGTATATGTTTGTGGGACTGTTTTTTGTGTTTGGTTTTCCACTGTTAGTCCTAATTTAGAACATAACCATCCATTTACATTCCACATATATGATGGCAAATAATTACCACTTTCTATTACTTTTTGTCTTTCTTCGTCTGATATTCTATCTACTGATGCTACTTGTTTATCAAATTCGTCTAATGTAAGTCCTGCTCCATGAGCTTTTGCTAATGCAATTCCATAATCTTCTACATTATAGCTTGAACTTCCTTGAATTTTTGTTATTTTATGTGTTGATCCTGCAATTGAGCTTATTAATTGTCCCCAATAAATATCTTGGTATCCACTTCCTGTAATTGTACATCCTGTCTTTTTAGCCATTTCGTCCAACTCTTTAGTAACTGCTGGATTTGAATTTTGAGGATAAAATGCTTCTTCACAAGTTGTAATAGCATTTACTCCTAATTTTGCACATAGCATAAGTGCATCTTTTACATCTGCTATAAGACTCATAGTTGTAACTATAGCTATATCTGGTTTAACAGTTTTTATCATTTCTTCTGCATCTTCTAAAGAAACTACTTTTACATTTTTAGCTTCTTGTCCCATTATTTCTCCAATGTCTTTTCCTATTACATCTGGATTAACATCTATAGCACCTACAACTTCTCCTCCTTTTTCATAAACATATCTCATAGTGTATACCGCCATTTTGCCAGTTCCAAATTGAACCACTTTGACCTTTCTATCCATTAGCATCATCCTTTCTAAAATTAATTTATACTTAGATTATATACCATATTTAATTATATATACAAGTATATTTTTAATTTTTTAATGTGCCAAATTTTCAAAATTTTGTGCCCCTGTAAAAACATTACTTATACCTTGTGCTAAGCTTCCAAATAAATTTCCTAACACGTCAACTATTGTTTTTATAATCATATTCTCTTCATAAAATCCTACAATTATTTTATTAGTCGGTGGAAAGAACCACAAAGCTGAGCAAATAATAATCATAATTAATATTGTAATTATTAAATCTTTAAATTCTCTTTTATCTCTTTTTCTAAAAATATTTCGTTTTATATTCTTTACTCCAGAAGAATATACTTTTTTATAATGTCTACTCATGTTTTTTAATTCTTTATTTGGATCAAATTCTTCTTTTTCCCTTTTATATACAACATTTTTATTTGAATCTTTTATCTTTCTTTCTATTTCTTCTTTAATTCTATTTTCTCTATCTATTTTTAATTCATTATCATATTGTTCTCTTTTTTGGTCATCCATTAATATTTCAAATGCTTCATTTATTTTTTTCATATTTTCTTCTGCATTTTTCTTATTCTTTTCATCTTGCAAATCTGGATGATACCTTTTAGCTAAAACTTTATATGCTTTTTCAATTACTTCTTTTGATGCATTTTCACTCACTTCTAAAATTTCATATAATGTTTTCATAATCAATTGCATTCCTTTCTAATGCATAAATTAATTGAAAAATGGTAAATAAATCATTTTCCCGTATTAATCCCATAAATTATTATTTTTTATAATAGTATATCATTTTTATTACGAAAAACATAGTATTTTACAATAAATTGTGATATAATATTGTTAAATTTTGATATATAGGAGTTGAGCACATTGAAATTAGCAGAAAATAATGAATCACTAGCAGAAAATAAAATTTTAATTTTATATATTTTGAATAAAATGCACAGACCTATTCCTAATAATGTATTATATAATTTAATAATAACTGTATTAGATATGAATTATTTTTATTATCAACAGTTTTTACTTGACTTAATTGAAAGTAAATATGTTACGACTTTTGAAAAAGATTCAAAAAAATTATATGAAATAACAGAAAAAGGACAAGAAACTTTAAAACTTACACAAGATTTACTTCCTGGTATTTTAAAATTAAAATTTGATACCACTTTCAAAGATCAATTAAAACAAGCTAAAGATAAAGAGTCTATAATAGCAGAATTTACTCCTATTAACGAAAATAGCTATATAGTATCTTGTAAAATAAATGAAAATGGAAATAATATATTTGAAGTAAAGGTACTTGCTAGCTCAAGAGAACAAGCGAAAAATATAGTAGATAATTGGAAAAATAACGCAGAAAGTTATTATCCTAAAATATTAGATTTATTACTTAATAAAGGAAATGAAAAAATGGATGAATAAATCATCCATTTTTTTAATATTGTCTTCCCCATACTACCATTTTTTCTGCTTTTTCTCCGCAACATATACAATGGTCTGATATTTTTTCTTGTTCAAAAGGTATACATCTTGAATGCGCTCCAGTTATTTCTTTTATTTTGTTTTCACATTCTTCTTTTCCACACCACATTGCTTTTACATAACCTTGATTTTCATTTATATTTTTTTCAAATTCATCCATATTTTTTGCTACTGTAGTTCTTTCTTCAGCTCTTTTAACACATTCATTATACATATTTTTTTGTATGTCGTCTAATAATTCTTCTACTTTTTCTTGTAATTCATCTAATTTTACTGTTGTTTTTTCTAGTGTATCTCTTCTTACTACAACACATACTCCATTTTCTATATCTCTTGGTCCTAATTCTATTCTTACTGGTACACCTCTTAATTCCCAATCATTAAATTTATAGCCTGTAGAATAATTATCTCTTAAATCCAACTCTGTTCTAAAGTTTTTATTTAATACTTCATATATTTCTTTTGCTTTATCTTCTACTCCTTCTTTGTGCATTGCAATTGGAACTATTACAACTTGTATTGGAGCTACTTTTGGTGGTAGTTTAAGACCTCTATTATCTCCATGTGCCATTATAACTGCACCAATTAATCTTGTTGTTACTCCCCATGAAGTTTGATATGGATACTCTTCTTTTCCTTCTCTATTTTGGAATTTTATATCAAATGCTTTTGTAAAATTTTGACCAAAATAATGTGAAGTTCCTGATTGTAAAGCTCTTCCATCATGCATTAGAGTTTCTACTGTAAAAGTATTATCAGCACCAGCAAATTTTTCTTTTTCTGTCTTTTCTCCTTTTAAAACTGGGATAGCTAATAAATTTTCTATTAGATCTTGATATATATTCAATATTTTTATTGTAAATTCTTTAGCTTCTTTCTCTGTTTCATGTAATGTATGACCTTCTTGCCATAAAAACTCTCTAGAACGTAAAAATGGTCTAGTTTCTTTTTCCCATCTTAATACATTACACCATTGATTATATTTTAATGGTAAATCTCTCCATGATTTTAACCATTTTGCATATAAATTAGAAAAAATTGTTTCTGAAGTTGGTCTAATACATAATTTTTCTTCTAATTCTTCTTGACCACCTTGTGTAACCCATGCAACTTCTGGTGCAAATCCCTCTACATGATCTTTTTCCTTTTGTAATAAGCTTTCTGGTATTAATACAGGAAAATACACATTTTTAACACCTACTTCTTTTATTTTCTCATCTAAATACTTTTGTATATTTTCCCATATTGCATATCCATAAGGCTTTATTGCTATACATCCTTTTGTATCTGTATAATCTGCCAAATCTGCTTTTAATACTATATCAGTATACCACTTAGCAAAATCTTCTTCTATATCGGTAACTTCTTTTACAAACTCTTTATTTTCTTTCATAATATTTATCTCCATTCTTATTAATCTAATTTTTCATTTTCTTCCAAAATTTCATCTATAACAATCTGTTTATTTTCATCTAACTTATATCTTGGAAGGTCTGGCAATTCATCTAAATTGTTTAATCCAAACATTTTTAAAAACTCACTTGTTACACTATATGTTCCCGGCCTACCGGGCGCATCTAATTTACCAGATTCTTCTATTAGATTATAATCTAATAATTTATAAATTGTTCCATCAGAATTTACACCTCTTATTGATTCTATTTCAGCTCTTGTAATTCGAGGATTATACGCTATTATTGCCAAAGTTTCTAATGCTGCTGTAGATAAACTTGGTTTACTTCTTTTATCAAATACAGGATAAATATAATTATATAATTCTTCTTTTGTACATAATTGTACTGCATTATTTACCGTTACTACCTGTATTCCTCTATTCTCATTTTTATAGTCTTCTTTCATACTTTCTATTATATCTATTACTTCTTCCTTGCTTAATTCAAGTACTGACATTAATTCATTAATTTGCACTTCTCTACCTGCTGCAAAAAGTATTGCTTCTATTATTGCTTTTTGTTTTTCCATTCTGATTATCATCCCCTTTTGATGCAATAAACTTACTTATTTTACATTATATATTATTACACGCATTTGCGTTGATGTCAAGGAATATCTTGACATTCTTACACCTGGTATGTTAATATTAGTTTAGTTTATAAAGAAAAAATGTCTTTAACTCTAAGGAGGAGATAGTTTGAAAGAAAAATTTATAAAAATAAAACCAAAATAATAGAAAAAGGGCATAATTCCCCCTTACCCCCAGAAATTTAATCATATAACGGGAGTAGATCCTGATATTTTGGACTGCATTAAAGTTTGTAAATCATCAATGGTTAAACCAAGAGAAATTAGTTGCTTAGTTGATTGCATAAAATTGTTTTTAGTAAATTTAATTTTATCTTTATCAGAGGTTTCAACTTTTGACAAGTCAGTTGGATTAAAAAATTCACCAGTTGAAAGCATATGATAAATAGCAACTAATATTTTTCTGGCAATAGCAATATAAGCACGTTTCTTACCACGACGTTTAGAAAGTACATTGAATTTGTTGGTATAGTAAGCATTATCTTTATCTTTTACAGCACAATGTGCAACTTCAACAAGTGCAGGTTTAAGATAAACACCAGCTCTAGAAATTTTAACAGATTTCTTTTTACCAGCAGACTCATTACAACCAGGAGCAAGACCAGCCCAAGAGGCTAAACGATGATGAGAAGAAAATTGGCTCATATCTGTACCAATTTCAGAAATAATAGTTATTGCAGATTTACGGTCAACGCCAGGAACAGAGCATAAAAGATTGATAGCACTTTCATAAGGTGCAATAACAGAATCAATTATTTCTCTTACAGTTTTAATTGATTTATCTAAATAATCAATATGTTCTTGAATAACATTCATACGTTGTTTTTGAGCATCTTGCCATGAGATACCACTTATTGAATTAAGTATATCTTCGTTAGATGATTTGCAATGTTTATCAATATTTTTTAAAATATCTTCGTCATTGTATTCATTTTGTGATAAAATAGTATTGATGATAGCAGAAGATGTTTTACCAAAAATATCAGAGAAAACCATATCTAATTTGCAATTACCAACAGTAAGAGCATTTGTAAATCTGTTCTTTTCTGAGGTACGCATATTGGTTAATTTGTAAAGATATCTGGTAAGTTCTCTAAGGATTCTAATATCTTTATTTGGAATAAAACTACCACGTACTATTCCAAGTTTAAAAAGATCAGCAATCCATTTGGCATCTTTGTTATCATCTTTTTCGCCTTTAATACATCTAACCCATTTAGGATTAGCAACGACGACATTAGAAATATGACCTTCTAATGCATTGTATACAGGAACATAATACTTTCCAGTAGATTCCATGCATACATTCTGACAATCGTTAGCTAATAACCAATTTCTAAATTCAATTAGAGAATTGTTAAAGGTAGAAAAACGTTTACGAAGATATTGAGGTTTGACGGAAGTAGAGTCACAAATAACTGCTACTATAAAAGATTTGTGCACGTCAACACCACAAGCTTTAGGATAAATAACTTCCATGATAAAAACTCCTTTATATAATAAATTTTTAGGGAATACAGGGACTGTGCAATTAACACTATAACAAACTTATCAGTCAATGATTAGTTTACAATCTCAAGGGATTACTTATGTGTGCTTGAAACAACTGCACTTGCACTGTTTATAATACTGATTTGATCTGTGAGTTACAGAAGTCTGCAACTCCTCCTACCGTGCTTTGTAGTGTATACTCCCTTGAAATATTATATAAAAAATATGCTTCCAACTCAAGGCTTTCATTCCTATGTGTGCCTTTGAGCGAAGCGAGAAAGGAATGGATTTTATAATGGATAATGAGAAGAAAATACCTGTTGTAAATGGAGATGGTAAATTAGATATTTCTCCAGTTTCTGATAACCTTGAAGTAGAAAAACCAACTGAAAAAAAAGAAGGAGAAACAATAATACCTACAAACAAAAAATAAGGTTTACTTTTTAATGTAAACCTTATTTTTTATATTATATTTAAAAGTCATCTATATAGCTTCTTTATTTTCATCTGCTTCTGCATGTTCTTTTTCATCATCATTTTTATTTGCTAATTCTAAGCTAGAAACAGATACTTCATAAGCAACCTTATTTTCTACTGTACCATCTTCATATTTTTTCTCATAAGCTCTAGATTGCACTCTACCTACTATTTTTACTTCTGTACCTACTGGCATGTTTTCACAAAATCTAGCATTTCTTCCCCATGCTATACATGGAATATAGTCAGATTTGTTATATCCTCTATTTACAGCTAATAGTATATCAGCAATTTCTCTACCAAATGGAGTTTTTCTATAAATAGGTTTTTTACACAAGAATCCATCTAATGTAACTTCGTTAGATATAACATCCTTTCCTGCAATTATTTCGTCTTCTTGATTTTCTAAAAATCTAATGTCTTTTGTGAAAACAGTAAGTACTAACTTATTTCTACCTGGCATATAGCTATTATATGATCTAAATTGTCCTTCTATCTCTAATTTGTTTCCTATTTCTATGTCTTGATTTGTAAGTAATCTTTCAGATATTGTAACAGGTATAACATCTGCACTTCCACTTAAACGTGGTACACTTAAGTCAAATACGAAGAATTTTTCTCCATATATTTCGTGTGTAAATCTTTTTTCACTAGTAACCTTTCCTAATAAAATAATGTGATTGTTATCATCATAATTAGTATTCAAAATAATTTCCTCCCCTTACTCGTTTTTTTAATATAGTATATTCAGCAAACTATATTTTTAGACTAGTTTTTTCTCATATTTCTTATTATACTACGTTTTTTTGGTTTTGTCTACATAAAATGTTATTTTTTTGATATTTTTATTAAAATTTGCCAATTAATATACATTTTTTATATGTTTACAATAAATTAAAAGGATTGCTATGCTTTCCATTACGGCATATGTTTCAGTATTCTTATCAATATCTATACTTATTTCCATTTGCTCTACATACTGCTTATACATATTTACTATACTCCTTTGTAAGAATACTACAATTTTATCTTCTTCAACACTAGAAGTAGTTATTGTAGCTTTTTGATTAAATCCATAAGTAATTATCTGTATATTTAAATTATCCAGTTTATTATCATATACTTTTAAATCAGAATTAAGTATTAAATATTTACATTTTCTGATAATTTCATTTAATATTTCATTTTCTTCAAATTTTCTTCCTAAAAGTATAGTATCAAATTTTATATTTCTCATATTTTCTATGTTTTTTTCATTAATGAATATCACATATTCTATATTAATGTATTTCTTCAAAAACTTTTTTATATAATTTTCATTTTTTGGATTTGTAATGATCCCCATAAAAGACATAACATATTCTCCCATTAATGTATATTTTTAGTATACCCACTTTTATTTTTTTTATACAATTTTAATTATTTAATTTTACTTGTTCTCCATTAGGATCAATATAATAATTATCTTTAAAAATTAAATCTGAAACTGTAACTAGTTCATATCCCTTATTTTTTATATTCTTTATTATTGTATCTAAACTATTTGCTGTATTCTTTGTTCCATTATGCATTAAAATAATACTTCCATTATTTAAATTCTTTTCTATCCTATTCCACATTTCCGTACTTGTAAGTCCTTCATAATCTAAAGTATCTATATTCCATTGTATTGTTGTATGTCCCGCTTCTTTTGCTGCTCTAATTACATTGTTATTATACTCTCCGAATGGTCCTCTATATAGTGTAGTTTTTTTACCTGTTATCTTTTCTATTTTCTCACTGCATAATTGTATTTCGCTTACATTTTCTTCTATACTTAAATTGTTTACATGCGGATGTGTATTTGAATGGTTTGCTATTTCATGTCCAGCATCACTTATTTTCTTAACTGCCTCTGGAAATTTACTAACCCAATCCCCTACCATAAAAAATGTAACTTTTACATTATTTTCCTTTAATGTATTAAGTATAATATCTATATCATCTGCATTCCAAGCACAATTTAAAGTTAAAGCTACTTTTTTTTCTTCTGTTTTTACACTATATATTGGTAATTCTTTTTTATTAGCAGATGTAGTTATTATATTATTTTCGTTATTTACAAGAGCAAATGATATTACAAATAAGACTAATACTGTACTTAAAGCAACAATGTAAGAATATATTTTTTGTTTATTAAAAACTATGAACATAATTAACCTCCTATAACATGTCTATGAAATACTATTCACACTATTAAAATTTTATGCTAATTAAGAAAATAAGAATAGCAGACTTACTCCTAAAAAAGAATAAGGCGAATAGTAATTACACTATTCGCCTTATAAATTAAAATACTAGATCGTTATTTCTATAAACTCCACTACTAATTATTGGATTAAATTCCAATATATCAAAGATAATTTGATCACCTTCATAATATTCAAATACATCCATTACATAAGAAGCTGGCATCTTACCTTTTACTTCGGCAATTAATGAACGTACCATATTATACACATATTTTTCTACAGGGACTTGTTCATCTGAACATCTTGAAAGAGATAGTAACTCATTATTTACAACAAATGCTCTCCATTCTCTTCTACCAAAATTGTCCATTACAATATTTACTGGTTTATATACCAAAATTTCTGCATTTGGATCTTTTATGCTAGAGCTAACTGAAACGTTAATCGAATCTACCAAGATCTTTCCATTCGATATTTTGCCTCTCATATTTACAGCGTCCGATATGTATGTTACTATATCACCAACGCTTAATATATAGCAAAGTCCAGAAAAGCCTTTAAAAACAGTTTTTATAAACATTTCATTTCCAAACTCTTCACAATATTGATCTAAATTTTTTGCAAGTTCTACTAATGTAGTAAGCTTATACTTTCTATTCGTTTGAACCTTTTTAAACCAATATTCGACTTCGTCATAATCTTCTAATTTCATTATGCTACAGCCACCTTTTTCTTCAATGGCATTAAGCAATAACTTTGCATCAGCAATTGTACTTCTTGGAAAAATAACCTTGCCAGTTATATCAACTTCCTTACCATGTTCACTTAAGAACGTATTATTTCTTAAGTCAAATAAAAGTAGTTTACCTCTTTCCAGTGCCCGAAAAACATCTTCCTGTGTACATTGATAATAAAACCTCTCTTCTCTATCTATGTACTGTTTTAAATCTCTAAATACTGATAAATTTCCTGTCTTAGTGGGGAAACAATAAAAATCAATTTTCATATTCTTTTCGCACTCCTTATTATGTTCAATCTAATTGACTTTCTTATAGACCTCTAAATAACTCCTTTCTAGTATTGTAGAGAATTATAATTCTCTACTAAATATAAATTGACGTACTTTTCTATTATATCATATCTTTATGTAAATTTAAAGGGTATATCATTTTTTTCTTTAATTTTCTTACAATATTTGTTATATTTTTTCTATTTCTTCTATTATTTCTTCAATATTTGTAACTAATTTTGCTCCTTGCTTTATTAATTCATTAGTTCCATACGAATTTTCACTTGTTATATTTCCTGGAATTACAAATATATCTTTTCCTTGATCTAAACCATGATCAACGGTAATTAATGTTCCACTTTTTTGTTTTGCTTCTATAACTAGTATTCCTTCTGATAATCCACTTATTATTCTATTTCTTGCTGGAAAGTTCATAGCAAGTGGCTTTTCTTTTGGTTCATATTCTGTTATTATTGCCCCACCATTTTTTATTATTTCTAAGCATAACTTTTTATTTTCACTAGGATATATATTATTTAATCCGCTTCCTAATACTCCAATTGTTTTTCCTTTTGCATGTACAGCTCCTAAATGTGAATAACTATCTATTCCTCTTGCTAAACCACTTATTACATTAATTCCTCTTTTAGAAAGTCCATAAGCAAATTTATATGCCATTTCTATTCCATATTTACTTGGTTTTCTGCAACCAAT
Organism: uncultured Clostridia bacterium; assembly: GCA_944390395.1. Lineage (GTDB taxonomy): Bacteria > Bacillota > Clostridia > TANB77 > CAG-508 > CAG-273. The sequence continues at coordinate 17,685 of CALXPY010000010.1, forward strand.
AATTGCAATTCCTTTTTCGTTTAAAATTTTATCATTTCCTATAATATATAATTTTTGAGGTGGTGCATATATTCTTCTTAATTTTTCTGGATATGTATCATCATTATAATAAATTATATTCATAAAAATTTCATCCTTTCTAGAGCATAATTAAAGCAGGAGATAAATATTTTTAGCTTTCACTAAAATTTATTTAAGCCCCCGCTTTATTATACATTGTTATTTATTTGCCTTCTGCTGCTTTAATTATATTATTTATAAGCATTGCTCTTGTCATTTGCCCAACGCCACCTGGAACTGGTGTTATATATGATACCTTATCTAATAGGTTATCATAATCAACATCTCCCACTATTTTTCCATCTGGTGTTCTATTAATTCCCACATCTATTATAACTGCATTTTCTTTTACCATATCTCTTGTAATAACTTTTGGTTTTCCCACAGCAGATATTAATATATCAGCTTTACTTGTTATTTCTTTTAAATTTTCAGTTTTAGAATGACATACAGTAACTGTGGCATCTTTATTTAATAAATATTGTGATAAAGGTTTTCCCACAATATTACTTCTACCTATTACTACTGCATTTTTTCCTTCTATCTGTATATTATATTGTTCTAATAGCTTAATAACTCCTAATGGCGTACATGGTATAAAAGTATCTTCCCCTATTAATAATTTTCCAACATTTATTGGATTAAATCCATCAACATCTTTTCTATAATCTATTTTATTAAAAGCTTTTCGTATATCTAAATGTTCTGGAATTGGACTTTGAAGTAAAATTCCATGTATATCATCTCTTTTGTTTAATTCATCAATTAAATTAAGTAATGTTTCCATTGTTATGCTTTCTTCTAAAAAAAATTCTTCATACTCTATTCCAACATAATCACAGTCTCTACTTTTGTTTCGTACATAAATTTCTGAAGCTTTATCTTTTCCTATCATTATTACCGCAAGTTTTGGATAAATTCCTTTTTCTTTTAACTCATTAACTTTTTCTTTTAATTCTTCTTTTATTTTTTTTGCAACTTCTCTACCATCTATTATTACAGCCATTTTACTTTTTCCTTCTTCCGTTTACCATTTTATGAAATTATATCATTTTTGTATTAATTTTGTAAATATTTTTGTCATAAGTTCTAAATTATCTAATATACATTAAATAAAGTTTAATAGACAAACATTTTTTAAGGGGGTTATTAATTTACATGGAAGAGAATTTAAAATTATATCAAGATATAGCAGATCGTACAGATGGTGACATTTATGTTGGAGTTGTAGGTCCTGTTAGAACTGGTAAATCTACATTTATAAAAAACTTTATGGATTTACTTGTTATTCCTAATATTGATAATGAATATAAAAAAGAAAGAGCTAGAGATGAGCTACCACAAAGTGCTGGTGGTAGAACTATAATGACAACTGAACCTAAATTTATTCCAAATGAAGCCGTAGAAATTACTATAGGTGAAAATTTAAAACTTAAGACAAGATTAGTTGACTGTGTTGGATACCTTGTTAACAATGCAATTGGCTATTTAGAAGATGATATGCCAAGAATGGTAAAAACTCCTTGGTTTGATGATGAAATACCTTTTGAACAAGCTGCTGAAATAGGTACACGAAAAGTAATTGCTGAACATTCTACAATTGGAATTCTTGTAACCAGTGATGGAAGTATAACAGATATTCCAAGAGAAGATTACATAGATGCAGAAGAAAGAGTTGTAAAGGAATTAAAAGAATTAAATAAACCTTTTGTAATTGTATTAAATTCTGATGATCCTTACTCTGACTATACTAAAAAATTGGCTAAAAAATTAGAAGATAAATATGGCGTATCTGTTCTACCTACTGACTGTTCAAGATTAAACTTAGATGATATAAATGATATTTTTGGAAAAATTTTATATGAATTTCCTATAGAAACAATGAATATTAATTTTCCAAAATGGGTTGATGGACTCTCAGATTCTCACTGGTTAAAATCTGAATTATATACTGAAATAAAAACAGCTTTTAAGGACATACGAATATTAAAACAAATTGACTCTGGAGTTAGTACATTACAAAGTACACAAATTATAAATAATACGGTAGTTGAAGAAATTAGATTAGGTGATGGAAGTGTAAATATAAATATCAATTTAAAAGAAGATCTATTCTACAAAGTATTAACAGAAATTTCTGGAGTTGAAATTAGTAATGAAGGTGATTTGTTCTCTACAATTACTCAATTTTCTGAAACTAAGAAAGAATACGATAAAATTGCAGATGCTCTGCAAGCAGTAAAAACAAAAGGTTATGGAATTGTTACACCTTCAATGGATGAATTAATTTTAGATGAACCAGAAATGGTAAAACAAGGCTCAAGATTTGGTGTAAAACTAAAAGCAAAAGCACCAAGTATACATCTTATTAAAGCAGATATAGAAACTGAAGTTTCACCTATTGTAGGAAGTGAAAAACAATCAGAAGACTTAGTAAATTATTTACTTTCAGAATTTGAATCAGATCCACAGAAAATATGGGAATCTAATATATTTGGAAAAAGTTTACATGAATTAGTTAATGAAGGATTACAAAATAAATTATCTAAAATGCCAGAAGAAGCACAATTTAAGTTACAAGAAACATTAGAAAGAATTGTAAATGAAGGCAGTGGCGGTTTAATTTGTATAATATTATAAATGTTAATAGGTCAAAGATTTTTAACTTTGACCTATTATCAATCCAGTTATTATACAGAACTGCTGTTTACTACTGTATATCCTTCTTTATCCGGTGTTTTTATATCTGCATCTGTAACATTATTAGTCGTAAAATTATATATTTTTTCTATATATTGTACATTGTATATTTCATCTAATTCTCTAACTGGAATTTTCTTTTCTTTAGATATCCAAACTTCATGATAACTATCTTTAGATTCACGTTTTAAAACATAACATTCTTCACCATTATATCTTTCCTTTCTAACATCAAAACTCATATTAAGCACAAAATTTAAAATGAAATTATAATCTTTCATATAAAATTCTAAGTATGTATATAATTTATTAATATAATTATCTTTTGTAATAAATGTATAATTTGATTCTAAATTTGTTATTTTTTTGTTTTTTTCTGAAATCTGAATTTGTTTGTTAGAATCTATTGAACCATAATACAAATAATCATTTTTTATTTCTTCATATTCTTTTCCCATACCTCTCATAATTTTATAGTTTTTATCTTTATAATAAAAACTATTTTTAAACCAATTTTCTTGTTTAGTGTTAAAATTTATTTGATGCTCTATTGTTTCTATACTATAATTATTTAATTCTAATAAACCTTGTTTCGTTTGTTTCATATCATTAAAAATAGTATTAATATTATTATTTTTTATACTACATACTATAATTATGCTAAGAATTAAAATAACTAAAAATAGAAAAACACTTTTTATTATTAATTTTTTATTTTTATATTTTTTTAAATAAAATACTTCTTTTGTATTATCATCTAGTTTATGAATTTTTTTATATAATTTAATTCTTTCATTTTTTTCATTTATATCATCAATAATAGTATTTTCTACATATAGGCTCTCCATATTGTCTTCTATAGAACTAATTTTAAATTTACTTGTCTTTTTTATATAATCTTTCCATTTATTTTTTGCTATTTGACATAACCAGACAGATATTTTACATTCACCTTTGAATTTTTTTATTCCTTTAATTGCAGCATAAAATGTATCTTGCATTAATTCTTCTGATAATTCAATATTATTAGTTAATCCATATAAATAATGGTATACGAGGCTAGAATACTCTTTATATAGTTCTTCCATTATATTTCTAACTCCTCCTTCCTATATATTAAGTCTTAAAATATTTCAATTTGTTACAAGTTCATTATATTTCAAATAATTTTTTTGTAAATTATTTTTGTAATATTTTTTCTTTTTTTGGAAATTATATATAGAGAGAAATTATTTTTCCAATTTACAATAAAATGGAGTTTAATATGAGTAATTTTAAAGATATTTTCAAAAATATTTTTATGCCTGAAAATACACAAAACTATGACTTTACTATAGATCCAAATGTTAAAGATCAATCCAATCAGGAAGAAAATTCAAATAATAAACCTCAAACTATTTTCCCTAGTATTGATGTTTCTTTAGAGTATATAAAAGTTAAATACAATACTATGATTAATAGTGACATTGTTTTAAGAGAATTTACTTTAAATGCTAGAAATAGACAGTATAAAGCCTTTTTACTTTTTATTGAAGGAATGGTTAATTCTGAATTTTTAAATAATAATGTTTTAACTCCTTTAATGTTAAGAAATAGATCTAACACTTATGAAAATAGTCAAACTCAAATAGTTTCTGAAGCAAAAACTAATAATATTACTGTTAGAAAAATCAAAAAATTTGATATTAAAGAATATATAAAAGATTGTTTAATACCTCAAAATAATCTAAAAATTTTGCATGATTTTGATGAAGTAATAGACAATGTAAATTTAGGAAGTTGTGCTCTATTTGTTGATACCCTTGATATTGTATACAACATAGATGTAAAAGGTTATAAACAAAGAGGATTACAACCTCCTACTAATGAAATTATAATAAGAGGTGCTCAAGAAGCTTTTACTGAAGTTTTACGTACTAATACCAGCTTATTAAGAAGATTTGTAAATAATGAAAACTTAATAATTGAAAACGTAAATGTAGGAAAATTAAGTAAAACACCATGTAGTATTTGTTATTTAAATAATGTTGCTAATAATGACTTAGTAGCAGAAACAAAATTCCGATTAAATAACATAAATGTTGACTATATTCTATCTTCTGGCCAATTAGAAACCTTAATTGAAGATACACCTTCATATAGTTTACCACAAATTATAGCCACAGAAAGGCCAGATAGAGTTTCTGGTTATTTATTGGAAGGAAGAGTAGCAATAATAGTTAATGGTAGTCCTTATGTATTAGTTGTTCCTGGTGTATTAACTGATTTTTTAAGTTCTCCTGAAGATAGTAATTTAAAATATCAATTTTCTAATTTATTAAAAGGAATACGTGTACTAGGATTATTTATTACTCTGTTATTGCCAGCTTTATATATTGCAATAACTAACTTTCATTTAGAATTAATTCCAACAGAATTACTATTTGCAATAGTAGCTTCTAGAAGTACAGTTCCTTTCCCGATTATTATTGAATTACTAATAATGGAAATAGCATTTGAATTAATCCGTGAAGGTGGTTTGCGTGTTCCTTCTCCAATCGGTCCAACAATAGGAATTGTAGGAGCCCTGATACTTGGTCAAGCAGCAGTTGATGCCAATATTGTAAGTCCTATTTTAATAATTATTGTTGCAACTACAGCTATTTCTTCTTTTGTTATTCCAGATTTTTCTTTAGGATTTCATTGTAGAGTTGCAAGGTTTGTATATACAATACTTGCTTATTTAGCTGGATTTTTAGGAATAGCTATAGGTCTATGTATTCATCTATTTATGGTATCTAATTTAAAGTCTTTTGGTGTCTCTTATTTAGAGCCATATATTCCTGCAGATAAAAATGTTAAAAACGGAATATTTTTATCTCCTCCATGGAAAAGAGAAAAAAGACATGACTTTTTAAATACCAAAAGAGAAGATAAACAATCTCATTTTAGTATGGGATGGAAATATTATAAATAAATGGTGGTAAATTATGACTAATTCAAAATTAAGAAATATAGAAGCAATAGCTCTTATTTTAATAGTTTTTATAAATCATATAATATTAAATATGCCGCAAGTTATTCTAAGCACTTGTGGTACTTCTTCTATTCTAAATGTTGTTTATATTACATTAATAACATTTTTGGTTGGATTTATTTTAATAAAACTTTTTAAGCCTTTTTCAAATTATGATATTATAGATATATGTGATTATCTTGGAGGGAAAACTTTAAAAATAGTAATTGGTATACTTTGTATTATATACAGTATTATTGTAAGCTCTACTATATTAAGACATTTTACTGAAATTTTAAAGCTTAACTATTACTCAAATTTTTCAATATTTTTTCTCGTTTTTCTTTTCCTTGTTGCTCCTGCGATGGCTAATATGTTTGGAAATAAAGCCATTATAAAATCTAATTTAATTATAGTTATAATTTCCCTAATTGGTCTTTGTTTAGTATTTTTATCTTCTGCACCAAACTTTGTTTTGCAGAGAGCTTTACCTTTGTTAGGTAATGGTATCAATGAAACTTTCTTTTTAGGAATTAGTAATATTTTTGCTTTTAATGGTCTTTTCTTTTTGTTTTTCTTAGGTTCAGCTTTAGAGAAGAAAGAAAGTTTTAATAAAATAACTTACATTTCAATAGGAATTATTGGTTTGTTTTTATTATTAGCCATAACAAGCTTATTATTATCTTTTCCATTTATATTTTCTACTCAAGAATTATCACCAGTAAACTTTATGGTGAAAAATATAGAATATGGAACATTTTTTGAAAGACCTGAAGCATTATTTATTTTTATTTGGATTTTAGCACAAATATCATATATTAGTGTTGTTTTAATGGTTATACTTCTTATATTTAAAAAAATATCAAATATAAAACAACCAGCTAATCTATCCTTAGCATTTTCAAGCTTTATTTTATTTGCAGCAATGATACCTTTAGATATGGCAGATATTCGTTTTTTTGAAGATATTCTTTATAAAAATATTTCACTTATTTTCATATTTGTAATATTATTTGGAATTTTAATATTTGCCAATATAAAATATAAACTTAATAAAAATAAACATATAAATGTGGAGGTAAATTCTAATGAACAGCTTTTACAATAAAGTTATTATTTTTATATTAATACTTTCGCTATTTTTAGTTTCTTGGTTTCAGTTTAATCATAGTCCTGAAATAAGTGATTTGGCTTATGTAATAGCTTTAGGTCTAGATGTAGGTGACACAAATAATATAAAACTAAGTTTACAATTTGCCAGTCAAGGAGGAGGTTCAAGTGATAGTACAAGTTCTGAAAATAGTTCATCTACTGCTTCAGATTCTATTGTAAACACTATAGAATGTTCTTCAATAAGTTCCGGAATAAATTTATTTAATAGTTATTTAAGTAAAGAAATTAATCTTTCACATTGTAAAGTATTAGTTATATCAGAAGAATTAGCAAGCCAAGGAATTTCTGAATATATTTATACTTTAATGAATAATATACAATTTAATACTGACGCAAATGTTATTATTTCTAAAAACGGAAGTGAAGATTTTCTAAAAGCTTCTAAGCCTGTTTTAGAAAAAATGTCTGCTAAATATTATGAAATAATTCCTACTTCAAGTGAATATACTGGATATACTCAGAATATAACCTTAATAGATTTCTTTTCTTCATATTTAGATACAGCTTCTAGTCCAGTGGCTATTTTAGGATCTATAAATAATCCTTCAACACAAGAAGAATATGCCAAAGAAATAGTTTCTTATAATAATTCTAATAATACATCTCCATTAGACTCTTCTGAAAAAGATTCTTCTTATATTGCTGGAGAGACACCTATTGATTCTAAAAAAAATATAGAAAACATAGGTCTTGCAGTTTTTAATAAAGATACATTTGTAGGTGAATTAAATGCAATGCAAAGTCTTTGCCACTTAATAATGGTAAATGAATTAAAATCAGGTCAAATTAGAATTCCAAGTCCTTTTCGTGAAGGAGAATATATAGATCTTTCAATAAGATTAGCTAAAAATACAGATAAAAAGGTTACACTTGAAAACGGAACTCCATATATAGAATGTAGTATATATTTAACTTCAAGGATACTTTCTATGGATGAAAATTCCGAAAATTTAAATAAAGAAACTATTAATAAAATAGGAGATTATACTAACAAATATTTAGAAAATAACATTTCTAATTATTTATATAAAACATCTAAAGAATATAACACAGATATTGATGGATTTGGTAATTATGCAAGAAAATATTTTACCTTTTGGCAAGATTGGCAAGATTATAACTGGATTAATAATTATAAAAATGCATTTTTTAAAGTTAATGTCTATTCAAATATTAAATCTTCATATTTATTAATGGAAAGCTAAAGGAGGATATAATGAGAATTCTTATATTTTTTGTAAGTATTTTTATTAGTATAAAAACTATTGTATATGGCTCAATTGAAATGAAGAATGAACAAAATAAATATGGAGGAATAACAGTTATAGCTTTAGGTATTTTAGCTTTTATTCTTCCTAGTGTAGCAATTCTTATACGATAATTTTGGTTTTAAAAAATCCTTAAGTTTTCTTAAGGATTTTTCCTTTAAAATATATTAACTATTTTTAATGCATTTTTATCTTTTATATGTTGTAATATATAAATACAAGTGTCTAAATTTTCAATTCCTACATTATATTCTTTAGTGTCTATATTAGCTTTTAATTTTACGATTTGAGTTTCAACTTTTTCTAATTCTTCATGTTCTACATAATATGCTAATTTTTCATAGTTCTCTGTCCATTGATTTTCTATACTTTGTATTTGTTTTTTTACAAAATCATCATTATTATTTTTCATATTTTCTTTTAATTGTATTAAATTATCTTCTAATTGTGCATAAGTCTCTTTAATATTCGTTTGTGTTATTATATTTAAGACTATTATGAGTATAACAACAAAAATACTTATTACAATTTCTTTTTTCATATTTAATTCTTTTTCTCCTTTTCTTGACAAAATATATTGTTATTACCATCTATAGTAACTATAAGTGCTTCTTCTGGTTTTATATTAAATTCTTTAACTTGTTTTTTTAACCAATTATAATCCTTCCCTACTTTTTTTAAATTTTCATACATTACTTTCCCATCTATAACTAAATCATAAGTTATTCCCTCATATTCAGGCATAATATTAAAATCTTGAGGAATTGTATTTCTTTTATTTGGTTTTGGAATAACTGTTAATTGTCCACTTGTCTCTAATATCGCATATTCTACATCTCCTATATTTACTATATTATTTCCTCTTAGCCTTTCTTGCAATTCATTTAATGTAAATCTTTCTTTTTTTAGCATTTTTTCGTCTATTCTGCCTCTATATATTAATATTGAAGGTTTCCCACATAATAGTTCTCTTGCTTTCATGCTTTTTATATTTATTAATGAAATTAGTAAGTGCATTACCAACAAACCCAATATAGGTATTATTCCATTTGTTATAGGTATTCCTGAATCTGCCATTGGGATTGATGCCAAATCTGCAATTAATATAGATACAACCAACTCAAAAGGTTGAAGTTGGCCAATTTCCCTTTTTCCCATTAATCTCATAACAATTAATACTATTATGTATAAAAAAATTGTTCTTATAAAAGTAATTAACATTTCTAACACCTCATCATTATTTTTTACTAAAAAAAAATATTTATTCTTATTTGAATAAATAATTTTTTTTAGTAAATAATATAATTGAAACCATGAATAATCATCATTGTTATTCTTAAAAATAAGGAGGTTTTAAAAATGTCAGAAATGAATACCAATACACAAACAAAAAGCAATACAAAAAGTACTGTTTGGCAAATAGTTGGTAGATTAGTAACTGCTGGAATAGTTCTTGCAATTACTGCATTTTTTACACCAGGATTTGAAATAAATAACTTCTGGGCATTAGCAGCAGCTGCTGTTGTTCTTACAGTTATGGATTATTTAATTATAAAATTAACTGGATTACATGCAAGTCCTTTCGGTAAAGGCTTTGTAGGATTTGTACTTTCAGCAGTTATATTATATGTAACGCAATACTTTGTAGCGGGTTATGCAATTTCATGGATAGCTGCTATAGTTGGTGCTTTAGTATATGGTGTTGTTGATTATTTTATTCCAGGTGATCAAGGAATGTAAATAAGAAAAAACAACATGATTAATATTTTAATCTATTAATCATGTTGTTTTTTTCTTTATACTCCTACAGTAGAAAATCCATTATCTACATGTATTATTTCTCCAGTTATTGCACTTGACATTCCGCTAAATAAAAATGTTACAGCATCCCCAACTTCTTTTGTAGTTACATTTTTGTGTAACGGAGCTTTTTCTTCTACAACATTTAATATTGAACTAAAATCTTTTATTCCTTTTGCAGAAAGTGTTTTAATAGGTCCTGCTGAAATTGCATTAATACGAATTGTATGCTCACCTAAATCTTTTGCCAAATATTTTATACTTGTTTCTAATGCAGCTTTTGCTACTCCCATTACATTATATCCTGCAACTGCTTTTTCTGATCCATAATAAGTTAAAGCAACAATACTAGCATTTTCATTTAATAATTCTTTTTCCATTGCTATTCTAGATATTGCTACTAATGAATACGCACTTATATCTGAAGCATGTGCAAATCCATCTCTTGATGTTTTTATAAAGTCATTTCTTAAATCTTCTGTATTTGCATGAGCTATACTATGTAAAATACCATCTATTTTTCCATTTTCACTTTTTACTTGTTCTAAGCAATTTGATATACTTTCATCACTTGCAGCGTCACAAGTATATAATTTTGAGTTTGGAATTTCACTAATTAATTCTTTTATTTTCTCTACATTTTCCATATCACTACAAGTAAATAAAACTTCTGCTCCATTTTCATAAGCTGATTTAGCTGCTCCCCATGCTATACTCCATTTGTTTCTAATTCCCATAATTAAAACTTTTTTTCCTGTTAATAACATAATTCCACCATTACCTTTCTATCTTTCCAATTTTTCTGAACTTTTCATATCTTTCTTCTAACAAGATATCTTTATTTATTTTAGTTAATTTATTCAAATTTTTTATAATACTTTTCTTTACATTACTAGTTATCCCTGCAATATCGTTTTGAGATCCTCCTGTTGGTTCTTTTATTATTTCATCTATTATTTCTAGTTCTTTTAAATCTTTCGCTGTTATTTTCATATTTTCTGCAGCTTCTCTGTTTTTTGTAGCATCTTTGTATAAAATACTTGCAAATCCTTCTGGTGACAAAATAGAATATACAGAATTTTCTAACATTATTATTTTATCTCCAACTCCTAAGGCTAATGCTCCTCCACTAGATCCTTCTCCTATAACTATACAAATAATAGGAACTTTAAGAGTAGACATTTCTAGTAAATTTTTTGCTATTGCTTCTCCTTGGCCTCTTTCTTCTGCTCCAATTCCTGGATAAGCACCTGGAGTATCTATAAATGTTATAATAGGTCTACCAAATTTTTCTGCTTGTTTCATTAATCTTAATGCTTTTCTATAGCCTTCTGGATTCGTCATTCCAAAATTTCTTTCCATATTTTCTTTTGTAGTTTTCCCTTTTTGTTGTCCTATTACTGTAACAACATAATTTTCTATTCTTGCTATTCCACCTACTATTGATTTATCGTCTCCAAATAGTCTATCGCCATGTAATTCAATAAATTCATCAAAAATATTTTCTATATAGTCCAACGTTCTTGGTCTTTTACTATCTCTTGCAAGTAATACTTTATCCCATGCAGTAAACATTAATCGCACCTCCTATGAAGTTTTAAAATATTTGCAAGCTCAGTTTTCATGTTTTTTCTTTCAACAATTCTATCAATAAAGCCATGCTCTAATAAAAATTCTGATCTTTGAAATCCATCTGGTAACTGTTGTTTAATAGTTTGTTCTATTACTCTTGGCCCTGCAAAACCAATTAATGCATTTGGTTCTGCTAATATAATATCTCCTAACATTGCAAAACTGGCTGTTACTCCTCCTGTTGTTGGATCAGTTAATACAGATATATATAATAATCCTTCTTTATTATGCTTAGCTAAAGCTGCTGAAGTTTTTGCCATTTGCATTAATGAAATTATACCTTCTTGCATTCTTGCTCCACCAGAAACACAAAATATTATTAATGGAAGTCTCAATTTTATAGAAGTTTCTATTGCTAATGTTATCTTTTCACCTACAACACTTCCCATGCTTCCCATCATAAAGTTTCCATCCATTACAGCTAATACAACTTTTTCCCCTTCAATTTCTCCTATTCCAGTTGTAACTGCTTCTTCTATTTTTGTTTTTTCTTGTAATGATTCAAGCTTTTTTTCATATCCTTCAAAATTTAATGGATTTGTTGTTTTTAATCCCTTTCCTATTTCTTCAAAAGTTCCTTCATCAATTATTTGTTTAATTCTTCTCCTTGAAGATATTCTAAAATGTTTTCCACAATTAGGACAAACGCTTAAATTTTTATGAACTTCTTCTTTATATAATATTTCTTTACATGCGTCACATTTTACCCATTTTCCTACAAGCATATCTCCAGCCACTTCATTTTTTGATGAAAACTGTATATCTTCCGGATTCATTTTTTTTATTTTATCTATAATCAATTTCTAGCACCTCTTATATTCCAAACTCATCTTTTAAGAATGATGTAGTATAATTATTAGTTTTAAAGTTTTCGTTTTCTAATATTTTGTATAAAAAGTCTATATTGGTATCTACACCTTCTATTATAAATTCTCCTAATGCACTTTTCATTTTTTCTATAGATTCTTGTCTATTATTTCCATGTACTATTATCTTTGCTATCATAGAGTCATAATAAATAGGAATTTCATAACCTGCATATATAGCACTATCTATTCTTATACCATTTCCTCCTGGTAAATGTAATCCTGTTATTTTTCCAGGACATGGCATAAAGTTCTTATCAGGATTTTCTGCATTCACTCTGCATTCTAGACTGTGTCCGGTTATTTTTATATCTTTTTGAGAAAATTCTAATGTTTCTCCACTTGCAATTTTTATTTGTTCTTTTATAATATCTATTCCAGTTACCATTTCTGTAACAGGATGTTCTACTTGTACTCTAGTATTCATTTCCATAAAATAAAAATCTCTATTTTTATCTACTAAAAATTCGATAGTACCAACATTATAATATCCCACTTTTTTTATTGCATTAACAGCTATTTCTCCCATTTTTTTTCTTATTTTATCATTTATTATTGAAGATGGTGTTTCTTCTAATATTTTTTGATTCTTTCTTTGAATGCTACAATCTCTTTCGCCTAAATGCACACAATTTCCATGTTCATCTGCCATTATTTGTATTTCTATATGTCTAGGATTTTCTATATATTTTTCTATGTAAACACTATCATCATTAAATGAAGTTAAAGATTCTTGCTTTACTACTTCGTAAGCTTTTATAAGTTCTTCTTCTGAATATGCTATTCTTATACCTTTTCCTCCACCACCAGCAGAAGCCTTTAAAATTACAGGATATTTTATACTTTTAGCAATTTCTTTTGCTTCTTTAAGTGAGCTTATTAATCCATCAGAACCTGGTACTACTGGTACTCCAACATTTTTCATTGTTTCTTTTGCTTTAGATTTATTTCCCATTAGTTCTATCATTTTATAGTTTGGTCCAATAAATTTAATTCCTATTTCTTCGCATATTTTTGCAAATTTAACATTTTCAGATAAGAATCCGAAACCTGGATGTATGCTATCACACCCTGTTAAATATGCTGCCTCTATTATAGCTTTTATATTTAAATAACTATTGGTAGATTTAGCTGGTCCTATACATACTGCTTCATCAGCCAACTTTGTATGTAATGCTGTTTTATCCGCTTCTGAATAAATGGCAACTGTTCTAATTCCCATTTCTCTACATGCTCTTATAATTCTAACAGCTATTTCTCCACGGTTAGCAATAAGTATTTTTTTCAACATTCTAATTTTTTCCTTTCTTTTTATGTTAATTTATGGTATAATTAATATGTATTTCAACTTAAGGAGGATACATTATGTCAAAAATTAAGAAAATCGCAACATTTGTAAACAAACGGCATGAAGAATACCAAAAAATATTCTTCGTGTTAGGGGAACTACGTTGGGCACATCGCAAGAATGACGCTATCAAAAATTTTATTGATAGGTTGTATTTAATTTTCTCGCAATATAGAAATGTCCCACGTCAGTTATCCATTGAGTTAACACCCAAAGATATTTCTGTGCCTTTATATCCAATCATATTATTTGAACTCGGATATAAAATTATAGAACCTTCGGATGAAAGACTTCTTACATTTGAAAGGATTTCGAATTAATTTTTGAGTAGAAGAGTGTATACACTCTTCTACTTTTTTATCTAAATTGTTCTTATTTATCCTACTATTGCGAAAGTTAATTCTCCTTTAGCTGCTACTATTCCATCAACAGTAGCTACTGCTTCTCCTACTCCTATTGGACCTTTTTGTTTAATTAGTTTTACTTCTAATTTTAAAGTATCACCTGGTACCACTTGTTTCTTGAATCTTAATTTATCTATTCCTCCAAAAAGAGCGTTTTTGCCTTTATTTTCTTCTTTAGATAATATAGCCATTGCACCAGTTTGAGCTAATGCTTCTACAATTAATACTCCTGGCATAATAGGATTTCCTGGAAAATGACCTTGAAAATGTGGTTCATTTATACATACATTTTTATATGCTATACAGCTCTCTCCTGGTTTTAACTCCTCTACCTTATCTATCATTAGGAAAGGAGCTCTTTGTGGAATAATTTTACATATTTCGTTTATATCTAACATAAATTTTTCTCCTTATTTTATTTTGAATAATGGTTTTCCAAACTCAACCATTTCTTCATTTTTTACACAGACTTCTACTATTTCTCCATCATATTCACATTCTATTTCGTTCATTAACTTCATAGCTTCTATAATACATAATGTTTTTCCTTTTGTTACTTTATCTCCAACCTTTACAAATTCAGCTTCTTTTGGTGATGGACTTAAGTAACATGTTCCAACCATTGGAGATTTTACAATTTTTAATTCTTCATTACTTACATCAGTATTATTATTTGTAACATTTTGTGCTACTACTGGTGCACTAGTTTGTATAACCTCCATCTCTTTACTTTTTTTCATGCTAATTTTCATACCTTCAGGAAATTCTATCTCTAGTTCATCTATTTTTGAATTCCCCATATCATCAATTAGCTTTTTTATATCATTGTAATCCATTTTTCAACCTTCCTTTATGTACAAATTATCCTTCATATTTTTTTAATATTATACAAGCATTATGTCCACCAAATCCAAGTGAATTTGATAATGCATATTTAACTTCTACATTTCTTCCTTCATTTGGTACAATGTCTAAATCACATTCAGGATCTGCAACTTTATAATTTATTGTTGCTGGTACAAAACCATCTTGTATTGCTTTAGCACATACAATTGCTTCAATTGCACCTGCTGCACCTAATAGGTGAGCTGTATTTCCTTTTGTTGAACTTACCATTACTTTTTTGCTATGTTCACCTAAAGCACGTTTAATTACTTTTGTTTCTCCAGCATCATTTAATAATGTTGAAGTTCCATGTGCATTAATATATGTAATTTTATCTGGAGTAATTTTTGCATCATTTATTGCATTTGTCATAGCTCTTGCTCCACCTTCTCCGTCTGGTGATGGTGATGTAATATGATATGCGTCTGTACTAGCTCCATATCCTACAACTTCTGCATAAATTTTTGCATTTCTAGCTTTGGCATGTTCCAATTCTTCTAAAACGATAACTCCAGCTCCTTCTCCCATTACAAATCCATTTCTTTCTTTATCAAATGGCATACTAGCTCTTGTTTTATCTGTTGATTGAGATAAAGCTTTTATATTCATAAATCCAGCTATTCCTGTAGGTGTTATTGAAGCTTCTGTTCCTCCTGCAAAAATAACATCTTGATATCCATGTTTTATTATTCTATAGCTTTCACCTATTGAATGAGTTCCACTAGCACATGCTGTTACCATAGCCATAGACTCACCTTTTAAACCTAAATCTATTGCTACATTCCCTGTTGCCATATTTACAATAGACATTGGTATATACATTGGAGATACTCTATCTGGTCCTTTTTCTACTATATTTCTATTATCTTTTTCTATAGTATCAAGTCCTCCAATACCAGAACTTATCATTGTTCCTGCTCTTGTCATATCAGTATTTTCTTCTGTTATACCAGAATCTTTCATTGCTTCTCTTGCTGCAACCATCGCATATTGAGAAAATGTATCTAATCTTCTTAATACTTTTTTATCAAAATACTCCTCTGGATTAAATCCTTTGACCTCTGCTGCTAATTTAACTTTGAAGTCTGTAGTATCAAATTTAGTAATAGTATCAATACCACACTTTCCTTCTTTTATTCCTTCCCAAAAATCTTGAACACTGTTTCCTATTGGAGTTATAGCTCCCATTCCTGTTATTACAACTCTTCTTTCCATTTTTATCTTTCCTTTCTTTTCTTTTAATTACATAATCATTCCGCCGTCAACATTCAAAACTTGACCTGTTATATAAGTATTTTCTTCTGATGCTAGAAAATATACTGCATTAGCTACTTCATCTGCTTCTCCCATTTTATTTAGTGGTATTTGTTTGTTTATATTTTCTTTTACAGCATCTGATAGAACATCTGTCATATCTGTTTTTATAAATCCTGGTGCAACACAATTAGCTAAAATATTTCTACTTGCTAATTCTTTAGCTACGCTCTTAGTAAATCCAATTATTCCAGCTTTAGAAGCTGCATAATTTGCTTGACCAGCATTTCCTCCAATTCCAACAACTGAAGATATATTTACTATTTTTCCGCTTCTTTGTTTCATCATATATGGTATAACATTTTTTGTAACATTAAATGTACCTTTTAAATTTACTTCTATAACTTTATCAAAATCTTCTTCTTTCATTCTCATTAGTAATCCGTCTTTTGTTATACCTGCATTATTAACAAGAACATCAATTCTTCCAAACTTATTTATTACCTCTTTAATCATTTCTTCACAGCCGTTATAATTTGTAACATCTGCTTTTACAAATAATATATCAACATTTCTATTTTCGATCATTTCTTCTTTAACCTTGCCAAGTTCGGCACTTTCTGATACATAGTTTATAACTATATCATATCCTTCCTTTGCAAATTTCTTTGCTATTGCCTTTCCTATTCCTCTTGATCCTCCTGTTATTAAAGCAACTTTTCTTTCCACTTTTTATCCCTCCATATTTTTTATTTCACATATAGTGTTTTCTAATTGTTCTAAATTTTCTGTTTGATAACATTTTATATCTAAATCTTTTAAATCTTTTTTTACAAAACCACTCATGGTTTTTCCTGGACCTATTTCAATAAAAGTATCAATTCCATTATTTTTCATTAGTTCTATAGCTTTGTCAAATCTTACTGGACTTACAATATGTTCAGATAAGACTTGCTTAAAATTATCGTCTTTATTATAAAATTCGCCATTTATATTTTTTATGACTTTTATTTTTGAATTTTCCATATTGAAATTAACATTTTTTAATTCTTCAGAATATAGCTTTCTAGCTTCTTCCATTTTTAATGTATGGAATGGTCCACCTGTTTTTAATTTTACTGCTTTTCTTGCACCTTTTTCTTTTAATACTTCTATAGCTTTATCAACTGCATTAGAATTTCCAGATATTACTGTCTGTGATTTGCAGTTATAATTTGCTACTGCAACAAAATTATTATCCTCACTAATCTCATTACATACATTTTCTATTATTTCACTATCAAGTCCAATTATTGCAGCCATAGAGAATTCTTCTTTAGGAATATAATTTCCCATAAAATATCCTCTTTTTTTTAGTAATTTTAGTCCATCTTCTATAGTTATGTAATTTGCATACATTAATGCAACATATTCTCCTAAACTTAATCCCACTGCTGCTTCTGCATTTATATTATTCTTTTTTAATACTGCCAAAACAGCTAAACTTGTAACAGCAATTGCTATTTGTGTATTTTCTGTTTTTGTCAATTCTTCTTCTGTAGATTCAAAACATAATTTTTTTACATCAATTCCTAAAATATCACTTGCATGTTCATATACTTCTTTTGCCTCTTGATATTTTTCATAAATATCTTTTCCCATTCCAACAAATTGTGATCCTTGTCCTGGAAACATAAATGCTATTTTCATTTTTATTCAATCCTTTCGTCTCCTTTTTTACCCATACAATATTACTATAAATTCTATTTGTTTTCAATTAGACTGAACAGTCAGATTTAAAAAAAGTAAGTTAAAAATCTTAACTTACTTTTAAAACTCACTTAGATCTTTCTACTATTTCTACAATATCAGCTATATATTCTCCTATAACTGGTATATTTAAAGTTACTATTTTTTGAAGTATTATTACTATTATAGCTGTTAATATAGTAAATCCTATTCCTATACCTATTCCTTTAGAAATTCCTGTTATTAGATTTCTTACTAATAACTTTCTTTTATTTCCTAATAATTCTGCTAATTCCAAAATATTATTTCTAGTTAATGTTTTATTAAGTTTAACTAAATTTTTTAGAATTATATCTTCTTTATTCATTTTATATCTCATTATAAATCCACCCTAGTCTTAGGATGGATCTTTTTTCTATATTTATACATTTTATTCTAGTATTTCATTATTTACTGTATTATTTACATCTGTTTGATTTTTATTGTTCTTTTCCTCATCTTTAATTAATTGTTCTAATTTTTCAATTAATTCTTGTAATTTATTCATATCTTTACCAATCATTTCCCAATCATTATTTTCATTTGATTCTTTTAAATTGGTATTTGCCTTTATTATTGCGTTTACTAAATCTTCAATACTATCTGTGTTTTCCACTTCTATGTCAATAGCATATTGTGATAATAAATTATTTAATGCAATTTCAAAATTATCTCCAATAGCCACTTTATTTCCTGAAGCTACAATAACCTTCTTTAATGTTGGTAAAGAATTTTCTTCATTCATATATTGTTGATATATTGTTTCAACATACAATAATGAGTTATTAATTGGTACAATTTTCATATCTTTTGAAATTCTTGTTCCTGCAACATTCAAAGATTCTATTTCCTTTGCAATATCCTCATCTTGTTCTATCTGATTGTCTAATTGCATAGTTCCTAAAATATTATTATCTTGTGAATACTTATATATCTTAAGTTTAGGCTCTCCATTTTCATAATAACCAACCATATATGAAATTATATTCTGTTTCTCGTATGGTGTAAAAGGTAACACTAATCCCATATAAGCTTCACTTTTATCTGACGTTTTTAACATTGTATAATAAGGTTCAATATCTACTCCAGTTTTTGTACTAACTTTTCCTTCACTATGTGTTGCAATCTGCCAAATATCATCACCTCTATATAATACATCTGGTTGAACATTATGATATCTTGTAATAATCTCTTTTTGTATGTTATATAAGTACTCAGGATAAATAAATTGTCTACTTATATCTTCTGGTATTTTCTCATCTTTATCCACAAATAAATCTTTGTAAATATTGTTATATGCCATTATTATTGGATCATTTCTATCTGTTATATAGAATTTTATAGTTCCATCATAAGCATCAATTAACACTTTTACAGAGTTTCTTATATAATTAATATCCTTTTTATTGCTTAAACTTTCTGGATTTATTGTTATTCTTTGAGAATAAGGATAATTATCTGTAGTTGTATATCCATCTAAAACCCAAACAAGTCTACCTTCATCAGTTACAACTAAATATGGATTTTCATCATAAGTAATATATGGTAATAACGTTTTTGCTCTTTCTATAATATTTCTATTAATTAATATTTTACTTTCACCATCAATATCACTTGAAAATGTTAATTTTAAATCATTTTCTTTTATCCCCATTATCAATCTATCTAAAAAGTTTAATTTTAGCCCCGCTTCTCCATCATAAACATTTTCTGCATTTTCTGCTGTATTTGAAGCTTGAACAGGATAATCAAATTCTTTTTTTGTATTGCTATTTGTTATTACAGTTTCATTAGTTTCTAATCCAAAATATATTCTTGGCTCTGTAATATTTAACACATTATCTTTGTTGTCAAATCCTTTTTGTAATGTAATTAGATTTCCATTTTCGTCCGTTTCTGTAGCAGAAGTTACAATTACTCCAAATCCGTGTGTATATTCATAAGTTTTATTATTATATGTTCCTTCACTACTTAAAATTTCTCTAGGTGAAACATAAACTAAATTTTGTGTTCCTCCTAAACTTATATTAGATATATGTGTATTGTTATAAGAATAATATCCTTTATTTGTATGAAGCATATTTAAATTTTTAAGTACTACATCCTGTGTTACTACTGGTATATTTGAAATTACATCTTCATTTTGTTTTACAATTTCTTCTGTTAATACTTCATTTTGTTCAACAGGCACCTCATCTATATTTAAATTATATGCATTTTTAGTATATTGAATATTGGCAATTATATAATCCTTTTCTTTATCTAGCTCATTTTGATTTACAAATATAGCTTGGAATCCTAATAAAACAATAAACATACCTACTAAATATGTTGGTACAACGCCAAGTGATATTAGTACTTTTTTAGTTTGTCCATTTTTGAAATATCTTATTGCTAAAAATACAGATATAATAATTATTAAAGATAATATTCTATATCCCCACATTTTTATAGTAACATCACTTAAGCCTGCTCCCCAAAGTGAATATGAGGTTTCATCTTGTAAGTTTAAAAACTTTTGCAATCCAACATCTTGTGTTTTTATAAAAATATAAGATGCTATTAATACTGTTGCTGCCAAAATATGTGTAAATAGTTGTTTTAATAAGTGACTATTTTTTAAAGTATCTCTATCTACTCCGTCAAAAAACATGTTGAATGATACAATATAATATATAACTGTATAAATTGTTATTCCAATTACTATTGCCAATAAATACAATATTACAAATTCAATAAATGGCTTTTGAAAAACAAAATAACCTATATCATATCCCAATATTGGATCGTTCATTTCAAAAGAAGCACTATTTAGAAATAGCATAAGCTTTTCTTTTATAATATTAGTAACACAAAAGCTTATAACTATAGCCATAATAAATGATATAGATTTATTTATTAACTTTGGCATTTCTCGTTTTTCTTCATCGAAAAACTTCTTAAGTCCTTTTTTTATTTTGTTATTTGTTATATAAAAAATTATATATAATAACACAAAGTTAGATACAAATATACTTATCGTATATGTAAAGTTCTTCCAAAATACAGAAATATATTGTTCGCCTAATTCTTGAATTTCTAAATATGTTCCTCTAAACATTATATAAGCAACAATCAAGGCTATCAAAACAAATAAGATTACTATAATATTTCTTTTTCGTTTATTTCTTGAAGCTTTTTTTAATTCTTCTTTTGTATTAACATTTGCTTCGACTTTATCCATTCATTTTTCAATCCTTTCTTTTAATTTTATCTATATTAATGCATCAACAAAATCCGTACTACTAAATTTTTCCATATCATCTATTTGTTCACCAATTCCTATAAATTTAACTGGCATTTTATTTTCTTCTACTATTCCAATAACAACTCCGCCTTTTGCTGTACCATCTAGCTTTGTTAATATAAGTCCATTAATATCTACTGTTTCTTTAAAAGCTTTAACTTGCATAATTGCATTTTGTCCTGTAGTTGCATCTAATACCATTAGTATTTCCTTAGAAGCTTCTGGCAATTCTTTATCTATTACTTTTTTTATTTTTATAAGTTCGTCCATTAAATATTTTTTATTATGCAATCTACCAGCTGTATCACATATTAATACATCTGCATTCTTTTCTTTAGTAATTCTTATAGCATCAAATACTACTGATGCTGGATCTGCTCCTTCTTCTCTTTTTACTATATCACAGCCAGCTCTATTAGCCCAAATTTCTAATTGTTCTACTGCAGCAGCTCTAAATGTATCAGCAGCAGCAATTACAACTTTTTTGCCATCTTTTTTTAGTCTATTAGCTATTTTACCTATTGAGGTAGTTTTTCCAACTCCATTTACTCCAACTACCAAAATAACTGATGGTTTTGTATCTAGATTTAAAGAATTGTCTACTTCATCTAAAATCTTTTTAATTTCATCTTTTAATGCTTTTTTTACATCTTCTTCATTTTCTATTTTTTCCTTTTTTACTCTTTCTCTAAGATTATTAATTATCTTAGTAGATGTCTCTACTCCTACATCTGACATAATCAAAGCTTCTTCTAACTCTTCTAATAATTCCTCATCAACTTTTCTAAAATTACTAAAAACATTATTTAGTTTTTCATTAAAAGAACTTTTAGTTTTACTTAATCCTTGTTTTAATTTATCAAAAAATCCCATGATTAAAATCATCCTTATATAATATATTTAGGTTTTTTAGATACGGTTTTACCTATAAACCATTCTTCTGATATGCTAATCTTTCGTCTCCGTTTTTTAGGTGGATAATTCCACAATATTCAAATCCATTTTTTAATATTAAATTTTGCATTACTTTATTATCTCTATGAGTATCTATTTTTATATTTTTATTTTGTTCCCATACCCAATCTACAATAAATTTAAATATTCCCTTAACTTTTCCAGATGAAGCAACTCTATGAATAACTCCATAATCGTCTTCATTAAGCCATTTGCCGTCAATAACATTGTATGTTTCTTCTCCTTCTGTTGAATATGCAAAAGTAGCAACAATTTCACCATTTTCTACACATACATAACTTTCTTGTTTATTAATATCATTTTCTATCATCTGAACACTTGGATAATTATCTGTCCACTGATTTGGATTACCAGTTTCTATCATAAACTTTTTAGCTATTTTAAATATATTTAACATCTCATCTAAATCATTTATTGTACTTTTTCTTATTTCCATTTTTTCTCCATTCTATAAATGAAAATTTATATTTAATATTTCCATTTATCGTTTTATTAAAATATATGGTATAAGCAATATTATACCTATTTAATTATACCATCTTATCAAATTTTTTCAAGTAAATATTAAAAAAGTGATATAGTCTTTATTTTCTATATCACCATAGTGTACATTATTTAATATATATTAATGTTCTAAATGAGTAAAACTCATATTTATATGTCGAATAAGCATCATTTCTATAAGATGTATATTTATCATTATAAAAGCAAAATCCTCCTCTATATGAACATGGATAAGCTTTTGTATTTTTATAAGTCGAATATTCTGTCGTCCATTCTTCGCAATTCGATGCCATATCATGGATATTGCATACTTCATCATTATTCGTTCCTGTATTTTTTACCGCCCCCATATCACCAGTTGCATTTGAATAATTGTTATTTCCCATTTCTTGTATAAATATTATTGCTGTATCCCATGCATAACTATTTACTAAATCACTTTCTACTCCCACATTACTATCATTATTATACATATTTCTACTTATCTTTGCTGCATCTATTTGTGTTACAAAATTCCATTTTTATTTTCTCTATCTGCATATTCATAATAATAAGTATCCTCTCCCAAAAGTGGTTGTAATTTTATATAATTTGTTGGCTCAGCATCTGTATATGCTAATTGTACTGGTGTTGGTGTTCCGTTAGTTCTATCAAATGTATATCTACCTAATTGTATATCACTATAATTGGTTCCTGTACTATCTTTATATACTCTTCCTACTGGTATCCATACAAATTGATTTTTATCTTTATCTTGTATCACTATTCCCTCTGGTACTGTTGTCCCTTCTTCTTCGACCACTTCAAATCCCTTTGGTATTGTCACTTTATTCCCATACTCATCTTCTACTTCTATTGTTTCATCTTGTATTCCAGTTATATCTTCTATTTTTGGTAGCTCTGGATCTGGTTCTGGTATTGTATTTTCTCCTGGTATTTCTATATTATTATTCCATTCTGAATTCATTATTTCATTTAATTCTTCTAATAAATCGTTTAACTCTGCTTGATCACTTTCCAGTGCATTATTCATACTATTTGCTACTTCTTTAGCTTTATTTATTATTCCATCTTCACTAAATATTGCATCTATTGTTACTCCAGCTAGTATTAAAATAACTATTATTGTCACTGTTAAAGCTATTAATGTTATTCCTCTCTTCTCTTTTATATTTTTCATAAATTGTTTCCTCCCTTTTGTTATCGATTTAAATTCTCCCGCCACAACATGTGATAATATCTTTTTTCAAATATATCCACTAGTAAAATCCTGTAAAAAAAGCACAGAAAAAGAACGCACCAATATAATTCGATACGTTCTAAGTTTTACATAATATATTTTAAATTTAAGTACAAAAACCAAACCTGTCTTATTCTCTAAAACATAGCTCTCTCTCTCTCTCTCTCTCTACAACGCCAACGGTTTCAGTCTTCATGCTTTTTTCCCCTCTACTATATTATTTGAAAAAGATTTAAATTAATCATCTTTAATAATGTATGATTCATTTTCATTTTAATAATAATACAAGCTTATAGTTCGTAAGTTGTTTTTATTTGGAGCGAATGTCGTTAGATATCTACAACATTTTACTCTCTTAACGATTGATACAAATATCAATCAGTTTTATTTATTATATCATTTTTTTAATAAAATACAATAGAAATGACTAAAAAATTCAATGTATAAACCAAAATATTACGGAAACTCTTTACAATAGCCTTATTTTCCAGTATAATTATATATTGCAAAAGAGGTAATTTAAATGACAAAAATATATGATTGGAAAAATAATATAAAAGAAAATGAATTAAATAATGTTATAG
>CALXPY010000011.1 GCA_944390395.1 uncultured Clostridia bacterium
AATCATAATAATAGAAAAAAGTATAATAATCAATTACTTAATAGTAATTAGCTATTATACTTTTATAGTACCAAAAAGTATTAAGCAAAAATACTTAATACTTTTTGACTTTTTTATAGAGATTTTGAAACTGGTGACCCCTACGGGAATCGAACCCATGATTCAGCCTTGAGAGGGCTGCGTCTTAACCGCTTGACCAAGGGGCCAAAATATTTACTCTAATAATATAACATAATACTCCAGTTTAGTCAAGACTATTTGATTTTTTTGTTGGAAAAGGGTGGAAAACTTAGTTTTTGAAAAAAATTAAATTATATTGACAAACGTGTCTAAAAGTAAAGATGCGTTCTTTTTGTGTGCTTTTTTCAAGCTACTTTACTAGCGGATATATTTGAGAACAACAAATTTAACCTATGAGTTTCTGGTAAAACAATAGGTTTTATGGTATAACGTCATTAATATTTAAAATTATACATAAAAAAAGATGTATGTATAATTTTCCCATAAAAGGGAAAAATTAAAATAAAGGAGGAGTAATGCAATGGAGGAAAACAGAAGAACAAAACAATTAAAACTGTTAAAAAATAGCCAAAAAGGTATTACAGTTTTAGCACTTGCAATTACAATTGTTGTTCTAATAATACTAGCAGGTATAACTATTAATTATGTCTTTGGTGACGACGGTATTATAAAAACTGCCAATGATGCAGCTGAACAGCAAAATATTGCAGAATATCTTGAAATAGCAAATTTGGTAAAAGCTGACTTAGATATAGAAAGAACAGTTAGCCAAGAACCAATAGAATATTTAGCTAGATTTCAAGAAGAATTAAAAAAGAAGCCAAAATATGAAGGCTCAACTTATGTCTTAACAGAAGATCAACTAGAGGTTACAACTAAGGAAGGTTATATTATTATAATTACAGAAACCGAAATTAGATATGATGGAAAAGGAGAAGGCGGAGGAGGAAATGATTTTGTAATTTCTGAATCTGATATAGAATTTATAGATGATCCAGCAGTTTGGACAAATCAAAATGTAACTCTTACTATAAATAGTAAAGTAGGAGAGGGAACTTTAGAATATAGTGAAGATGCATCAGAATGGAAAACGTATGAAGGACCAATTACTGTCTCAGCTAATAAAACTATTTATACTAGAATTAAGGTTAGTGATGATAGGATTTCAAATGTGATAATTCATGATGTATGGAATATAGATAAAGAAAATCCACAAGTAGGATTAACTGTAGCAGGAAGAACAGAAACAACATTAACAGTAAGAGCAGATGTTGATGATCAAATATCAGGTGTTGCAGATAATGGATATCATTTCTATTATAAAATAAATGATGCAGCAGCTTATACTGATTTAGGAACAAGTAATGAATCAACATATACATTAGAAAATATAACAGCGGATACAAAATATCAATTTAAGGTAGAAGTTGTGGATAAAGCAAACAACAAAGGAGAAGCAACAGTTGAAACGCAAATAGGAGAAGTAGTTGCACGTATAGATGAAAATTATTTTGAAACTGTTCAATTAGCAGTAGATTCTGTGGCAGCAGATAATAACCAAAAGACAGTCGTATTATTGAAAGATAGATCAGAAAGTGTAACTATACCAGCTAATAAAAATATAATATTTGATGTTAATCAAAAAACATTTACAGGAAACATAAATAATAGTGGTACATTAGAAATAGAAAATGGTACAGTTACTAATGTAGGAACAGATACAATTACCAATAACGGCGGAACTTTAAATATAAAAGCTTCAAATGCAACTATAAATAATACAGGAGCTAACTTAGCTGTTATATCTAACCAAAATAGCGGAACTGTTAATATAGAAAATGGTACTTTCAATTCAGTAGGAAATTGCGTGATGAATACTAATAATGGTGGAAATATAACAATAAGTAATGGTAACTTTACTGCAACACAAGCTGTTGTTTTAGAGTTGGAATCTACTAATGGAAAATTAACTGTAACTGGAGGAACATTTAACGGAAATTACGGAGGTTGTTTATTAGTAGGAAATGGAAATACGGCAGAACTTTCTGGAGGAACGTTCAATGCAACAGGAGAAGCAAATATTTTAGGAAATGATGGCGGAAACCTAACAATAAAAGGTTCAACAACATTTAATGCTTCAAATGTAAATACTGGAGAATTATTCTACCCAGCTATGCAAAATGTTTCAGGTGGTACTATAAATATTGAAAATCTAACTATGACAGGTGCTTGTGCATTATATAATTTTGCAGGTTCTGGTGCTGTTAATATTTCAGGAGGAAATTTGCAAACAACAACATATACTATAATAAATGAAGCTAATGGTGGAAAGGTAACTTTAAGTGGAGGAACATTTACTACTAGCGGAACTATAACAATAGGAAATGATTCACAAACAGAAATTACTGGAAGTGCAATACTAACTTCTTCAAATACTTCAGCTAGTAGAATTGTTGATAATACAAAAACAGCAACATTAACAGTTTCAGGAGGAACTATAGAAGCAAAAGGCACAACTATGGCAATACAGAATATAAATGGTACAATTAATATCACAGGAGGAACTATAAAAGCCCAAAATAATAATGCAATTGCTAATCAAGGTATAGCAAATATTTCAGGAAGTGCTTATGTAGAATGTGCTAATTATGATAAAGCTGCATAATTTAACTTTACAGGAGGAACTACTACAATGACGGGAGGAACATTAAAGAATACTGTAAGTGGTGGATATGCTCTATATAAACAAGGTGGAACAGTAACTGTAACTGGAGGTAGTGCAGAACCAAAGAACTTTTAAAATATTTCAAATAAACCTTGAAATTGGAAGAAATAAGTAGTATAATAATAATTGCATAATAATTTACTAGAAGAGTGGGAACAAATCCCACTCTTCTATCGTAAATAAAGGAAGGTGAAATTTTGGCTAATATAGAAAATAGAGTACAGGACTTAGTAGAAAATACTATCATAGAATTAGGATATGAACTATATGATGTACAATATGTAAAAGAAGGAAAAGATTACTATTTAAGAATATATATTGATAGTAAAAAAGGAATTGATTTAGAAGATTGTGAAAAAGTAAGTAATGAAGTTTCTACTATTTTGGACAAAAATGATTTTATAAAAGAACAATATTTTTTAGAAATATCTTCACCAGGAATAGAAAGAATTCTAAGAAAAGATAAACATTTAAAAGATAATATTGGCGAAGAAGTAGAAGTTAGTTTGTTTAAACCAATAGATAAACAAAAAAGTATTGTTGGAGTATTAAAAGATTTTGATGCAGATACAATAGAAATAGAAGTAGAAAACAATATTTTAAAAATAGATAGAAAAAATATATCTTTAATTAAAATAAAGTATAATTGGGAATAAAAGGAGGAATTATTAAATGAAAAAGACAGTTAAAGATTCTATGGCAATAGATAGCCAAGAGCTTGTAATTGCAATGCAGGAATTAGAAAAGGAAAAGGGAATAAAAAAAGAATATTTACTAGAGTCTATAGAAACAGCTTTAGTAACAGCATATAAAAGAAATTTTAATTCTGCTGAAAATGTAAAAATAACAATGGATGGTGAAACTGGAGAAATACATGTATATGCTGAAAAAGATGTTGTAGAACAAGTAGAAGATGAAAAAACACAAATTAATTTACAAGATGCAAGAAAAGTAAATCCAAAATTAGAGATAGGAGATAAAGCACAAATTGAAATAATACCAAAGAATTTTGGTAGAATTGCAGCTCAAACAGCTAAACAAGTTATTGTTCAAAAAATAAGAGAAGCTTCAAGAAATATTATATTTGATGAGTATAATGAAAGAAAAGGAGAAATTGTTTCTGGAATAGTACAAAAAGTTGACAATAATATTGTAGTATTAGATTTGGGAAAATTAGAAGGAATAATGCCTTTAAAAGAACAAGTTCCTACAGAACAATATAAAGTGAATGATAAGATAAGAGCATGTATATTAGATGTTCAAAAGGGATTAAAAGGAGCACCACAGGTAATTGTTTCTAGAGCATCTGCAGAATTTGTAAGAAAATTATTTGAATTGGAAATACCAGAAATATATGAAGGTGTAATAGAAATAAAAAGTATTGCGAGAGACGCCGGTAGCAGAAGTAAACTTGCAATATACTCTCCTAATGAAAATATTGATCCTGTTGGATCTTGCGTTGGTCAAAAAGGAATTCGTATACAAAATATTATAAATGAGCTACATGGAGAAAAAATTGATGTTATTGAATGGAATGAAGATCCTTCAATATTTATAGCAACAGCTTTATTACCAGCAAGAGTACTGGCTGTAGATATTAATGAAGAAGAAAAATCAGCACAAGTAATTGTAGAAGATGATCAGTTATCTATAGCAATTGGTAAAGCAGGACAAAATGCTAGACTTGCAGCCAAATTAACAGGTTGGAAAATAGATATAAAAAGTGAATCACAGTTTAGAGAGTTAATAGAGCAAAAGCAAGAAGAAAATAGCAAACAAGAAGAATAATATTAAATAGTATAAAAAATTTTAATATAATAATAAAGGATGTGAGAACTTTGAAGAAATTACCACAAAGAACATGTATTGGATGCAATACTCAAAAATTAAAAAAAGATCTCATAAGAATAGTAAAAGATAAAGATGGAAATATTAATATAGATAGAACAGGAAAAATGAATGGTAGAGGAGCATATCTTTGTAAAAATAAAGAATGTTTAGAAAAAGCCATAAAATCTAAAAAGATTGAAAAAATATTTGAAATGAAAATAGATGAAAAAGTCTATGAAGAGCTTATGAAAATGTATAATTAGAGGTGTATTTATTGAATATTAATAAAGTATGTGGATTATTAGGATTATGCCAAAAGGCAGGTAAAATAGTATTTGGAACAGAGGCATCTATAGAAGCAATTAATAGAAATAAAGTTAAGCTGGTATTAATAGCAACAAATGCATCTGATAGAATGAAAAAAAATTTTTATAATAATTGTAAAAACAAAGGAATCAATATATATGAAGTTTTAAGTATTGAAGAGATGAGTAGAGCTATAGGACAAAATAATAAAGCAGTAATATGCATAAAAGATATAAATTTTTCAAAGGCAATAACAAAAATAATTGATGGGGGTGAAGTTATTGGGTAAGATGAAAATACATGAAATAGCAAAAGAATTAGGCTTAACCAGTAAAGATGTAATTGCAAAAGCTAATGAATTAGGAATGGATATAAAGAGTCATTTAAGTTCAGTAGAAGATGCTGATGCAGAAAAAATAAGAAATAGTTTTAATATAAAAAAGAAAGAAAGTGAAGTTAAAACAGAGAAAAAACAAAAGGAAAATAGAAGCAAGAAAGACGATGCACCAGTTATTATAAGAAGAGAAGTTATAATAACGGAAGAACAAAAAAATGAGAAAAAAGAAGAAAATAAAAAGGATAATAGAGAAAATGTAGGTTTTGTAGAAAGAAGAAAAAACCAAGACTATAATATAGTTTATAGAAATAAACCAACAAAACCTTTGACAGTTAATGAACTATTTGGAATAAAGAGTGAAGAGAAAAAAGAAGAAAAAAAGGTTGAGCTAAAAAAAGAAGAAGTTCAAATAAAAAATGAGGAAAAGGAAATAGTAAAAAAAGAAGAAAAAACTATTAATACAGACAATAATTTTAATAAAAATTCAAGTCAAACAATAAATCAAAATAGAGAGAATAAAATGAGTAATAACAATAATAAGAATAATAACTATAAAGAAAATCAAAATAATAGATTTAATAATAGAAATAATTATAACAAAGATAGAAAATTTAATAATTATGGAAATAATCAAAATAGAGATGGAATAAAATATAACAACAATAACCAACAAGGTAGATTCCAAAATAATAGACCAAGACCTGGATTTAATAAAGGTGAAAGAAGACCTTTAGATGAGAAGGGTATAGACAAAAACATTAAAAATATAATGTCTAATGATATTGGTGAAAAGGAAACACAAAGAGATTATAATAGTAGATCTATAGATAAGCAAAAAATCAATAATAGATATGAAGAAAATAATAAGAAAGCAAATAAAAACAAGAAAAATACAAGATTCGAAGAATTTGATGAATCAAAATTAAAAAATTTAAAACAAGTTGATAAATTATCACATTTATTTACAGAACAAGAAGGCGGTATGCTTGATTATTATGATTTGACAACAGAAAGAGGAAAAAGAAATAAAAAGAAACCACAAAAAAATAATGAAGAAAGAAATAAGCAAAAAATATTTGAATTAAAAGAAATAAGTATTGGAGATCATATTACAGTAAAAGATTTTGCAGCTGAAATGAAAAAAACTAGTGGTGAAATTATTAAAAAGTTATTAGGATATGGAATTATGGCAACAATAAATAATACAATTGACTTTGATACAGCATTCCTTATTGCAAGTGAATTTGGAGTTACAGCAATTAAAAAGGAAGAAGTAAAAGAAGAAGATATATTATTTGATGAATCAGAAGATTCAGCAGAAGAATTAGAGCCAAGACCACCAGTTGTAGTAGTTATGGGACACGTTGACCATGGAAAGACATCATTATTAGATGCAATAAGAAGTACTAATGTTATTGAAGGAGAAGCAGGAGGAATTACTCAACATATTGGTGCATACAAGGTTAATGTAAAAGGAAGAGAGATAACATTTTTAGATACACCTGGACATGAAGCATTTACATCAATGAGAGCTAGAGGAGCACAAATAACAGATATAGCTATATTGGTAGTTGCAGCAGATGATGGTGTTATGCCTCAAACAGTAGAAGCTATTAATCATGCTAAAGCAGCAGAAATACCTATTATTGTTGCAGTTAACAAAATAGATTTACCAGGTGCTAATGTTGAAAAAATAAAACAAGAATTAATGGAATATGAATTAGTACCAGAAGAATGGGGTGGAGATACTATTTATGTACCAATTTCTGCTAAAAATAAAATTAACATTGATAATTTACTAGAAATGGTTTTACTAGTAGCAGACATGAGAGAGTTAAAAGCTAATCCACACAAACAAGCAAAAGGTACTGTAATAGAAGCAAGATTGGATAAATCAAAAGGACCAATAGCTTCAATATTAGTTCAAAGAGGTACATTAGATGAAGGCGATACAATAGTCGTTGGTAAATCAATTGGTAGAATAAGAGCAATGAAGAATGATAAGGGACAAAAAGTTAAAAAGGCAGGGCCATCTACACCAGTTGAAGTAATGGGGTTAACAGAAGTTCCAGAAGCTGGAGATACTTTCTATGAAGTAAAAAATGAAAAAATGGCAAAACATTTAATAGAAAGAAGAAAACGTCAAGAAAGAGAAAAAACTATAAATGAGAATAATAAAGTTACATTAAGTAATTTATTTGAAAAGATGGAAACAGAAAACTTAAAACAATTAAATATAATAGTAAAAGCAGATGTTCAAGGAACTTCAGAAGCATTGAAACAATCTTTAGAGAAGTTATCTAGTGATGAGGTAAAAGTAAAAGTTATACATGCAGTAGCAGGAGCTGTAACTGAATCAGATGTTCAACTTGCTAAGGCAGCAAAAGCAATTATAATCGCATTTAATGTTAGACCAGTTCCAACAGCAAAAAATATGGCAGAAAAAGATGCAGTAGAAATAAAACAATATTCTGTAATATACAAAGCTATAGAAGATGTAGAATCAGCAATGAAAGGTATGCTAGATCCAGTTTATGAAGAAAAAGTAATTGGTAATGCAGTTGTAAGACAAACATTTAAAGTATCAAATGTAGGAACAATAGCTGGATGCTATGTAACAGATGGAAAAATAGAAAGAAATGCTGGAGTAAGAGTTATAAGAGAAAATGTTGTTATACATGAAGGAAAATTGGTATCATTAAAGAGATTTAAAGATGATGTAAAAGAAGTAGCGAAAGGATATGAATGTGGTATTCAAATAGAGGGATTTAATGATATTAAAGAAGAAGATAACATTGAAGTTTTTGTTATGGAAGAGGTAAAACGTTAAAAACTAAAGGAGGTTAAAAATGCAAAAGAACAATAATAGGTTACGGTAGGATAAATGAAGAATTAAAAAAAGAAATAAGTCATATTATAAGTTTTGAACTAAAAAATCCTAATGTAACAGGATTAATAAGTGTAACAAAGGCTAAAATTACACCAGATTTAAAATATGCTAAAATTTATGTAAGCATATTAAATTCTAAAAATAATGACAAAACATTAGAAGGCTTAAAAGAATCTTCTGGCTATATTAGAAGTCAGATTGCTAAAAGAATAAATTTAAGAATAACACCAGAATTAATTTTTGTGTTAGATGATTCTATGGAATATGGAGAAAAAATAGACTCTATATTGAAAGAATTAAAAAATAAAGAAGACAATTAATGAGGGGAAGAAGTATAATGACTTTAGATAATATTTTAGAAGAAATAAATAATGCTAATAAAATAGTGATATTAACACATGAAAATCCTGATGGAGATGCTATAGGAAGTAGTTTGGGTTTGTATAATGCATTAAAATCAATGGGGAAAAATCCAGATATTATTATTCCTGAATATTCTAGAATTTTTAAATTTTTAGCTGGTGCAGACGAGATAAAAACTGAAAGTGATATAGAAAATTATGATTTAGCTATAGCGGTTGATTGTGCATCTATAAAATTATTAAATGGATTTGCAAAATACTTTGAAGGTGCAAAAGTTAAAATTAATATAGATCACCATAGTACAAATATGATGTTTGGAGATTATAACTATGTTAATCCAGATGCACCAGCTGCAGCTCAAGTTGTTTTAGTTATATTACAATATTTTGGAGTAGAAATTACAAAAGAAATAGGAACATGTATTTTAGCAGGAATTATAACAGATACTGGTGGCTTTAGGTATCAAGGAGTGACTGCAGAAACATTTGAATTTGTTGCATGGCTTTTGAATAAAGGTATTAATGTTTCAAGTGTATATAAACAAGTCCTACAAACAGTAACAAAACCTAAATTTGAACTACAAAAATTAGCTATGGATAGAATGGAATTTTTAGAAGATGGTAAAGTAACATTTACATATATTACTTTAGAAGATCAAAAAAATGTAAATGCAGAAAATGGAGATCATGATGGAATTGTAGAAATAGGAAGAGATGTTGAAGGAGTAGAAGTATCAATATTTGTAAGAGAAACAGAAAAAGGTTATAGAGCATCATTTAGATCTAATGACTATGTAAATGTTTCTGATATTTGCTTAACATTTGGAGGAGGCGGACATACTAAAGCAGCAGCATGTACAATTCCAGGTACTATGGAGCAAGTTAAAGAGAAACTATTAAAGCAAACAAGAATGTATTTAAAATAAAATGTTATGGAGAAAAAATGGATGGAATTATTGTAATAAATAAGCCAATAGGATGTACGTCTTATAATATAGTATATAGAGTAAAAAAAATCTTTAAAGAAAAAGTAGGGCACACTGGAACTCTTGATCCTTTAGCTACTGGTGTGCTACCAATCCTTATAGGAAAAGGAACAAAACTTTCTAATTACTTAATGGAACATGATAAAGAATATATAGCAACTTTAAAATTAGGAAAAAAGACAGATACTCTTGATGCTGAAGGGGAAGTTATAGAGGAAAGAGAAGTTGACGATAATATATTTAATAAGGATAAAATAGATGAAGTATTAAATAAATTTATAGGAAAAATAGAACAAATTCCCCCATTGTATTCTGCAATAAAAGTAAATGGAAAAAAACTTTATGAATATGCAAGAAATGGACAAAACGTAGAAGTTAAACCACGACAAGTAGAAATATATAAAATCAACTTATTAAATATAGATAAAGAACAAAAAGAAATAAAATTTAAAGTTAATTGTTCAAAAGGAACATATATAAGAACATTGTGTCTTGATATAGCAGAAAAATTAGGAAGTATTGGCTATATGAGTAGCTTACAGAGGACTAGAGTTGGAAGATTTAAAATAGAAAATTCTGTAACAATTGATGAACTAGAAAAAAATGAGCAAAACAATGAATTCCTAAATAAAAATTTAATTAGTATAGAAGAAATTTTTATAGATAAAGAAATAATTAATTTAGATGATACAAAATCATTTTTAAATGGTGTAAAAATTAAAATAAAAAAAGAAGATGGAATATATAGAATATATAATAACAATAATTTTATGGGGACAGGAATTATAAAAAATAATTTATTAAAAAGAGATTTAGTTATTTAGTATGTTAAAGTCTCATTAAGGAGTGAAAAGGTATGGTAAATAAATATAGAAGTCATAATTGTGGCGAATTAACAATAAAAAATGTTGGAGAAGAAGTAAGACTTTCTGGTTGGGTACAAAGAATTAGAGATTTAGGATCAATGAAATTTATTGATTTAAGAGATCAGTTTGGAATTACGCAAATAGTTGTTAACGAAGAACTTCCACAAGAAGTAGTTACTGAATGTGTAATAAAAGTTGAAGGAAAAGTAGTAGAGAGAAGTAACAAAAACCCTAAAATACCTACTGGAGAAATAGAAATTGAAGAGAAAAGTATAGAAATTTTAGGGAAATGCAAAAATGTATTACCATTTGAAGTTAATACAGAAAATGTTGGAGAAGTAAGAGAAGACTTAAGATTAGAATATAGATTTTTAGATTTAAGAAATGATAAAATACATAAAAATATTTTACTTCGTAGTGAAATAATGAAAACTATCAGAAAAAAAATGGATGAAATGGGATTTACAGAAATTCAAACCCCAATACTTGCAAATTCTTCACCAGAAGGCGCAAGAGACTATTTAGTACCTAGTAGATTACATCCAGGTGAATTTTATGCTCTTCCACAAGCACCTCAACAATTTAAGCAATTATTAATGGTATCTGGATTTAATAGATATTATCAAATTGCTCCATGTTTTAGAGATGAAGACCCAAGAGCAGATAGAGCACCAGGAGAATTTTATCAATTAGACTTTGAAATGAGCTTTGCAGAACAAGAAGATGTATTTCAAGTATTAGAGGAAATTTATACAACAATATTTAAAACACATACAAATTGGAAAGTTGACGAACCACCATTTATAAGAATACCATACATGGAAGCAATGGAGAAATATGGTATAGATAAGCCAGACTTAAGAAATCCTTTAATAATTCAAGATGTAACAGGATTATTTAAAAACACAGAATTTAGTGGATTCAAAGATAAAATAGTAAAAACAATTATAGTTCCAGAGGGAGCTAAACAAAGCAGAAAATTCTTTGATGGTATGAATGAATATGCAACAGAAAAATTAGGAGCAAAAATTTTAGGTTGGGCTAAATTTGAAGAAAGTGGACTTACTGGTGGAGTTTCTAAATTTATTACAGAGGAAATAAAACAAGGACTTGAAAAATTAGGAGCAAAAGCAGGAGATGCTATATTCTTTATAGCAGATGAAGTTTTAGAAAAAGCTCAAAAATTAGCTGGATTAGTAAGAATAGAATTAGGTAATAAATTAGACCTATTGGAAAAAGATACATATAGATTCTGCTTTATAGTAGATTTCCCAATGTATGAATTATCAGATGAAGGAAAAATAGATTTTAATCATAATCCGTTCTCTATGCCACAAGGAGGATTAGAAGCTTTAGAAACAAAAAATCCATTAGAAATATTAGCATATCAATATGATGTTGTATGTAATGGATATGAAGTAGCATCTGGAGCGGTAAGAAACCATGACCCTGAACTTATGGTAAAAGCTTTTGAAATTGCAGGCTATAGTGCAAAAGAAGTAGAAACAAGATTTGGAGCATTATATAATGCATTCCAATATGGAACACCACCACATGCTGGAGCAGCTCCTGGATTGGATAGAATAGTAATGTTAGTAGCTAACTCACAAAATATTAGAGAAGTTATAGCATTCCCAAAAAATCAAAGAGCAAGAGATTTACTTATGAGAGCACCATCAAATGTAACAGAACAACAATTGAAAGATGTTCATATTAAGTTAGATATAGATAACAAATAAATATAAATTCAGCCTTATACAGGCTGGATTTTTTTATGTATTATTGATATAATGGTAAAGAACATTTTGCCCAGATCAGTTGGCAAAAGCATTGGAAGAGATAAAAGAAAAAATGAAATAGAGGAGTAGTATGAAAAAAAGAGTATTATTAGGAATGAGTGGTGGAGTAGATAGTAGTGTGTCTGCTGTATTACTTAAAGAAGCGGGATATGAAGTTATTGGAGCAACAATGCAGCTATGTGAAAATAGTGGATCAGAAGTAGCAATAGAAGATGCAAAAAAAGTGTGTGATAAGCTTGAAATTGAACATCATGTAATAGATTTAAAAAACGAATTTAAAGATTTAGTAATAAATAATTTTGTTAAATGTTATAGTTGTGCAAAAACTCCAAATCCATGTATAGAATGTAACAAATATATAAAATTTGGAAAGTTTTATGAGATAGCTAAAACTTTAAATTGTGAATATATAGCAACTGGACATTATGCTAAAACTCAATTTTTGAATGAATATAATCAAGTTGTTTTAAAAAAGTCAAAATCAAAATTAAAAGATCAAACTTATTTTTTATATGGAATGCCTAAAGAATTATTAGATAAAGTAATATTTCCACTAAGTGATTTTGATGATAAAGAACAAATACGAAAAATAGCAGAAGAAAAGAATTTAACCATATATAAGAAACCAGATAGTCAAGAAATTTGTTTTATACCAGATAATGATTATGGTGAATTTTTAAGAAAAAATTTAAATGAAAAACAAAAAGAAGGATATATTGTATTAAAAGACGGAACAAAATTAGGAAAACATAAAGGGGTAATATATTATACAATAGGTCAAAGAAAAGGCTTAGGAATTTCTTATAAAGAACCATTATATGTTGTTAAATTGGACAAAGAAAAAAATGAAGTAATAGTAGGAACAGAGCAAGAATTGTATTCAAAAATACTATATGCAGAAGATTTAAATATTTTATTGAACATTGATTTAAGCGAGCCTATAGAAGTAATGGCAAAAATAAGATATAGAGCAAAAGAGGCTAAAGCAACATTAACATTATTAGAAGATGGAAAAGTAAAAGTGGAATTTGAAGAACCACAAAGAGCAATAACAGCAGGACAAGCAGTAGTATTTTATCTAAACGATATAGTATTAGGTGGAGCTACTATTTTGGATTAGGTTGAAAAATAATTTTTCAATCAATATATTGAGGAGAGAAAAATAAATATGAATTTAAGCAGTTGTGAAATTTGTCCTCATAGATGTAAAGTAAATAGGGCAAATGGAATAAAAGGTAGATGCAAATGTGATGATAAAATAAAAATAGCATTAGCGAGCATACATAATTTTGAAGAACCATGTATTAGTGGAACCAAAGGATCTGGAACAGTATTTTTTTCTAATTGTAATTTAAACTGCATATATTGTCAGAACTACGAAATAAGTCAATTAGGAAAAGGAAAGGAAATAACAATACACGAGCTAGCAGAAATTTTTTTGGACCAACAAAAAAATAATGTTCATAATATTAATTTGGTTACACCAACTATGTATGCATTACAAATAATTGAGGCAATAAAAATAGCAAAAAAGCAAGGATTAAATATACCAATAATATATAATACAAATGGATATGAAAACATAGAAACAATTAAATTACTTAATGGACTTATAGATGTATATTTGCCAGATTTAAAGTATTTTTCTAATACAATTGCTGTAAAATATTCTAATGCAAATAATTATTTTAAAATAGCAACAGAGGCTATAAAAGAAATGTATAATCAAGCAGGAACTGCAAAATTCGATGAAGAAGGAATTATAAAAAAAGGAGTAATAATTAGACATTTAGTGTTACCAAACCACATACAAAATAGCAAAAATATATTAAAATGGATAAAAGAAAATATGCCAGAAGATGTTTATGTGAGTGTAATGGCGCAATATTTCCCAACATATAAAGCAAAAGAAGATGCATACATAAATAGAAAGCTAACTAAAAAAGAATATAAAGAAATAGAAAATTACTTATATACACTAAACATAGAAAATGGATATATACAAGAATTAGGAGAACACGAAGAAGAATATGTACCAAATTGGGAATAAAAAAATAAATAAAAGATAAAAAGAGAAAGGAGTTCAAAGAACTCCTTTCCTGAACATGGGAAATTTAGTTTGAGATTAAACTATTTTACGATACTTACTAAAGGATGCTTTATCATTAATAGTTATACATCCAGCACATAATACGCATACCTTCTGAGGTTGATGCTGTATAACGCACAGTATAAGTTCCAGTAGATGCGGAAGGCATTTTAGCAAGTATTTCACCATCAGAGGCTCGTATAGGCATAGCGTGATTCATGTATATAGTGTTTCCACTAGGCGTAATTATGTGAACTTGAGCCCAAGATGCGTCAGAAGCAGCTTCCACACCAATAGTAATTCCGACTTTACCAGAGTGAGTATTGTAAATCGTAAATTTACCAACTTCGCCCTTATCAAGCCAAACACTTTCATAATCTACGCCAGAGTCAGAATCTTTACGAGTAGAAGACTCTGATACAGACTGATACAATACTATTTCAGGACTCTGATATAGTACTACAGCATCATCTGGCAGGTCAAACTCATCAAAAACTGAATCTTGCATAGAAGTAGCAAATGCCGAGGTTGAAATACCTAAGCATAAGCTAAGGGTTAATAAAACAGCAAAGAGTTTTTTTAAAGTTTTTTTCATATTGTGATACTCCATTCTACTATATTTCCCATGTTCTATGCTTCATAGAAACATTAAATTACTATGAAGCGTTTGATGTGTCGCTGTTTTAGCGACAATAATATTATAATTTAACTAATAAGTAAAATCAATAGTTTTTTGCAAAAAAAAGTAAAATTTTACAATAAAGTGTTGAATTAATACATTTGTTGTGATAGAATGATTAATAATTACTTTAGTAGTAATTAAATATCTAAAGAAAAAGGGGTAAGTATATGGAAAAGAATTTATTGGAATTAAAAGGAGTATCAAAATTTTATTACAATAAAAATACTGTATCATTAGGTATTAATAAAATTGACTTGCAACTAAATCAAGGAGAATTCGTTGCCATTACTGGTGAAAGTGGAAGTGGTAAATCTACTCTTTTAAATGTAATTTCACGGTCTAGATACTTATGAAGAAGGCGAAATGTATGTAGAAGGAAATGAAACTTCTGGATATACAGAAAAAGACTTTGAAGATTACAGAAAAAAATATATTGGTAATATTTTTCAAAGTTTTAATTTAGTAAATAGTTATACTGTTTATCAAAATGTAGAATTGGTTTTACTTGTTAATGGACATAAAAAATCGAAAATAAAAAGAAAAGTTATAGAGGCTATTAAGCAGGTAGACTTATTAAAATATAAAAATACTAAAGTTTCAAAATTATCAGGGGGGCAAAAACAAAGAGTTGCTATAGCAAGAGCTTTGGTAAAAGATGCTCCTATTTTAGTGGCTGACGAACCAACAGGTAATTTGGATTCAAAAACAGCAGAAAGTATTATGGAATTGTTATATAAAGTATCAAAAGATAAATTGGTAATTTTAGTAACTCATAATTTTGAACAAGTTAAACAATACGCTACAAGAAAAATTGTTATAAATGATGGTAAAATTGTAGAAGATAGAAATTTGAAAAATGTAAATAAAGAGAAAACCAAAAATATAAATGCTTTTTATCCAATGAAACTTTCATCAAAGTTAAGATTAGGAATTAGGAATACATTTAATATATTGCCTAAATTTTTTTTATTACTTTCAGTATATATATTTTTGTGTTTAGCAACTTTTGGAAGTTATTGTTCTCTAAAGAAGTTGGATTACGAAAAGTCTAAAATAGGAAGTAATGAATTTTTTAAAAATACATCGGATAGAAGAATTATAATTCAAAAGGCTAATTCAAAGCCATTTTCAAAAAAAGATTACGAAAATATAAAAAAAATACCAAATGTGGATTATATTGTAGAAAATGATATTTTATTGGATGAGGATCTAACTTTTACAAGTAAA
Organism: uncultured Clostridia bacterium; assembly: GCA_944390395.1. Lineage (GTDB taxonomy): Bacteria > Bacillota > Clostridia > TANB77 > CAG-508 > CAG-273. Next base: position 16,121 of record CALXPY010000011.1, read on the forward strand.
GATATATATATAGGTGCAATGGTAGATAGTAGACAAAGAGAACCAGATGAAGTGGATTATGGTAGGTTACCAAATAAAGAGAATGAAGCATTACTGTGCATGGAAAAAGATAATTTCCCTATTGATCGTATATTAAATACAAATTTTAAAATATGTGATATTGCAGGAAGTTTTTTTGGTACAGGAATTACAAAATCGGAAATAAAAATAGTTGGTATTAAAATTTATTCGGAGGAAGAAAACTCAAAATATGAATATCCTAAACTCTATATTTCTGATAATAAAATAAAAGAAGTAAATCAAAGAATAATAGCAAATTATAGTACAACAGAAGTAGAGTTCAATGGATATAAATTGAAAAATGATATGGGTTCTTACGAATATAAGGTTTTACCAAGCCAAAATGTACCAAAAGGAAAGGTATATGTTTTTGAAGAGTTAAATGATAAAACAGAGTATTACGATTGCATTAATGAAGAATTAACAATTAATGTAAAAAATCAATATTTTAGTAACAAAATAACAGTTGAAATTGATGAGATATTTGACGAAGAGAATTTTGAAGAACTAGTGGGTATAGAAAAAGAAAATTATGAAGTGCATAGTAAAGCCTTCTTTATTAATTGGGATGATTTTTATAATTTATTTAATAAAAACAGTTACCAAAGTAGTGTTTTTATAAAAGATGAAAAACAGATAGAAGATACTATAGCCTCTTTAGAAAATATGGAATTAAAAACTATGTATGTTAAAGATACTTTAGTTAATGAGAACAGAGAAAACGAAAGTATGAATACTACTATAATGGCTTTTATTGTAAGTGTAGTAATAGTATCATTGTTTATATTATCTTATTTTATTATAAAAATTATTCTAAAATCTAGAAATGTGTATTTTTCAACTATTCGCATGTTAGGAATAACAAGAAAAAACGCAAAGCAATTACTAAAAATAGAACTATTAACTGTATTACATATAGCCTTTTTATTAGTAATTATATTTTGTATAAGTATTTTAAATAATTGGATTAATATAGCGTACATTAAAGATTTATTAGGTTATTTACAAATATATGATTATATATACATATATATTGCATTGTTAATAATTTCTATATTAATATCAAATAGATACTCAAAGCAGTTATTTAAGAAGTCAGCTATAAATACTTATACAGAGGAGGTGTAGTTGCTATGGTAAAATTAGAAAAAGTAGAAAAATATTTTAATCGTTATAAAAGTAATCAAATTCATGCTATTAATTCGACTACACTAAAATTTGAAAATACAGGTTTGGTAGCAATACTTGGAAATTCTGGATCTGGAAAAACGACATTGTTAAATGTGATAGGTGGATTAGACAAACCAGACAAAGGCAAAATATATATTGGTGATAAGAAAATTACTAATATACGAAATTCAAAATTAGATAAAATACGAAACCTTAATGTCGGATATGTTTTTCAAAATTATTATTTACTCAATCATCTAACCGTTTTTGAAAATGTGTCTTTAGTCTTAAGAATGTTAGGAGTAAAGAAAAAAGAAGAAATTAATGAAAGAGTAAATAACGTACTAAAAATGGTTGGGATGTATCCTTATAAAAATAGACTTTCAAGTATGCTTTCTGGAGGGCAAAAGCAGAGAGTAGCCATTGCAAGGGCTATTGTAAAAAATCCTAATATTATTATTGCAGATGAACCAACAGGAAATTTGGACAGTAAAAATTCTATTGAAATAATGGAAATATTAAAAACTATATCAAAGAAAAAATTAGTAATTTTAGTAACTCATGAGCAAAAACTTGCAGACATGTATGCTTCTCGTATTATTAAAATTGTTGATGGCAAGGTAGTATCTGACGAAAATAACAGCAATGCACACGAAAATATATCTTATGAAAATAAAAATTATAATGAAGAAAGTATATTAAATAAAGATTTTAATAAACGAAATGCATCTTTGTATAATCCTATAAATATGATAACAAGTGGGGTAAAAAGAATTTGCAATTATTCTATATTAAAGAAAATATTATTAATAGGTTTCCTTATTTCAGCAATGTCTATAGTATATTCAGTTAGTAGTATATTAGGAATTATAAACGTAAAGGACGAACAGTTTGTAACAACTAATAAAAACTATTTAAAACTTACAACTACTAGAAATAATGTAACAGATTATTTAAAATATGAAAAACTTCCATTTATTAAGTACATGTTACCAGGTGATTCAAATCTTGATTTTACTATGCCATGTCCAGATTACTATCAAACTACATCGGCTAAAATTACATTACATACATCTGTAGTGGATAGCAAAGAAATTACTAATTCAGACATAATAATGGGAGAAATGCCTAAGAAAAACACTGAAGTTGTTTTAGATAAAATGATAATAGATGATATTCTAGAAAAATCTACTACGAAAAACTTAGGAATTACAAATTACGAAGAATTAATAGGAAGAGAAATATTAGCAGGCGATGAATATCTAGTCGATTCAATGGAATCAAGAAATCAAACGACTTTGCCAGCTTTTAAAATTGTAGGAATTGTAGACAAAAAAAGTCCATCTATTTATTTAGCAAAAGATAATTTTATAAATTTATTTTCTATATATAAAATAGATGAACAAGATTATTCAAGACCACCAGAAAGTACAATCAATTTGGTAGATTATAAATTAGTCGAAGATGAAATAGAAATAGTAGAAGGAAGTTTACCTGTAAATGATTATGAAATTATAGTAAGTAATCAGTATAAAGATCAATTTGAATTAGATGAAACTATAGAACAAACTGTAAATGGAAAAGAATTAAAAGTAGTAGGATACTATGAAAGTAGTACTGAAAAGGATGAAAACTATTCTAATGAAAATACAATAAAATATCAATATATAGAAGAAAGAAATAACATAGCGATTTATCCAGAAAATTCAGAAGAAGCAATGAAATATTTTTCTGATAAGGATATAAAGATAGAAAGTGTATATGAAAAAGATAGAAATGAATATATAGCAAAAATGAAACCACAAATAATTGCGACTATTGCTGTTTCAGGGGTTATATTATTAATATCATTACTTGAAATTTTCTTATTGATACGTTCATCATTCTTATCAAGAAAAAAAGAAGTAGGAATTTTAAGAGCAATTGGAGTAAAGAAAACTGATATATATAAAATGTTTTTGGGTGAAATTTTATCAATTAGTATATTTATTTCACTACCAGGAATCCTTATTATGTCATTTATAGTAAATAAACTAGCAGCTACAAGTTTTTTCTTAGACAAGTTAGTAATGAATAGTTTGGTAATAATTATAAGTATAGTTATAGTATTTGTATTTAATATTTTAATTGGATTATTACCAGTACATCATACATTAAGAAAAAGACCAGCACAAATCTTAACAGAAAATTCTGTTGATTAAAGAAAAAACACACAAATAACCGAAAATAAAGTCGATAAATAACCGAAAAATATTTCTGCAAATAGCCGAATGCTATTGCGCTAATTTAAATGCAATGATATAATAAAGTAAAGGAGGAGAGTTTGTTATGGAAAACTACAGAAGTAGAATTGTTGATGAAATTCTACAAAAAAAATTAAAAGGCAAGGGAGCAGTTTTAATTCAAGGGCCAAAGTGGTGTGGAAAAACAACAACAGCTGAACAAATTGCTAAAAGTATATTATATATGGCAAAACCAGATGAAAAAGAACAAAATTTAACAATAGCTGAAATTAATCCAAGTTTACTTTTGAAAGGAGAAGTGCCAAGACTAATTGACGAATGGCAAATTGCACCAAAGCTATGGGATGCAATAAGATATGAAATAGATCATAGAAATGCAGAAGGACAATATATTTTAACAGGCTCTTCTGTTCCTGCCAAGATGGATGAAGTAACTCATAGTGGAACAGGAAGATTTGCATGGTTATTAATGAGACCGATGAGTTTATATGAGTCAGGTGAATCAACAGGTCAGGTTAGTTTAAAGGATTTATTTGAAGGAGCAAAAAAAGTAGAAGGAATAAATAACTTAGATATAGAGAAAATTGCATATTTAGTATGTAGAGGAGGATGGCCAAGGTCAATTTTCATGGAGGAGGAAATAGCACTTGAACAGGCATTCGATTACTATGATGCGGTTGTAAATAGGGATATTTCTGAAGCTGATGGAATTTCGAGAAATCCTGAAAGAGCTAAAAATCTTATGAGATCTTATGCAAGGAATATGGGAACTCAAGCATCAAATGAAACATTAAAAAATGATATGATTGTTAATGATTCTACTTCTTTAGATACAGATACAGTATTATCATATATAAATGCATTAAAAAGAATATTTGTAGTAGAAGAATCACCAGCATGGAACCCTAATTTGAGAAGCAGGACGGCGATAAGAACTTCTGATACGAGGTATTTTATTGATCCATCAATTGCTGTTGCTTCATTAGGAATCGGACCAAAAGACTTAATGAAAGATTTTAATACATTTGGATTATTGTTTGAAACATTATGTATAAGGGATTTAAGAGTGTATGCAGAAAGCATAAAAGGAAAAGTTTACCATTATAGAGATGCCAATAATTTAGAATGTGATGCTGTTATTCATTTAAGAAATGGAGAGTATGGATTAATAGAAATAAAATTAGGAGGAGATACGCTGATAAATGAAGGCGTAGAGAATTTAAAAAAATTAGAATCACGTATTGACATAGCCAAAATGAACAAACCAAAATTTTTACTTGTGCTTACTGCAACTGGTAAATATGCATATCAAAGAGAGGATGGAGTATATGTAGTTCCTATTGGATGTTTGAAGAATTAGAATTTCTCTAGCAATAAAATAAAAAACGTATTTACAACTTACCCATATATTGATATAATTCATTCGAGATTATAAGGTTTGGAGGTAATAAAATATGACTGAAGCAGACAAACATTTTATAGATACATGTACTAAAATTATAAAAGAAGGGTATTCATCAAAAGGAACCAATGTTAGAACAAGATGGGAAGACGGAGAAGAGGCTAATTATATTTCAATAGTTGGAGTAAGCAATGTATATAATGTAGGAAAAGAATTTCCAATGATTACATTAAGAAATAATAGTAAAACAATATATAGAGCAATAGATGAAATATTATGGATATGGCAAAAAAAATCTAATAATGTAAAAGATCTAAATTCACATATTTGGGATCAATGGGTAGATGAAAATGGAACAATAGGAAAAGCTTATGGATATCAATTAGGAAAAAAATATGAGTTTAAAACTAAAGAAGGAATAAAGCAAATGGATCAAGTTGATTATGTATTGTATTTATTAAAAAATGATCCAGCTAGCCGTAGAATAATGACTAATATTTTTAATCATGAAGAATTAAAGGATATGAGATTAGAACCATGTGCTTATGGAACACAATGGCTTGTAAAAGAAAATAAATTACATTTAATTTTAAATCAACGTTCACAAGATATGCTAGCAGCAAATGGATGGAATACAATGCAATATGCAGCCTTATTATGTATGTTCGCACAAGTTAGTGGATTAGAAGTAGGAACACTTACACATAATATTGGAGACTGCCATATATATGATAGACATATACCAATTATAGAGCAATTAATAAAAGCAAAGTCAGTAGATGTTACTCCAAAATTAGTTATAAAAAACCCAACTAAGAATTTTTATGAATTTAAAGTTGAAGATTTTGAAATTCAAAACTATGATTATAATAAAGAAGTACAAATAGGTAAAATTCCTGTTGCCATTTAGAGGAGGAAATTAAATGTTAAGTATAATAGTTGCTATAGCAAATAATAATGTAATAGGAAAAGATAATAAATTAATATGGCATTTACCTGAAGATCTAAAAAGATTTAAAAATATTACAACTGGACATACTATAATTATGGGAAGAAAAACTTTCGAATCATTAGGGAGAGTATTACCAAATAGAAAACATGTAATATTATGTAATGATATGGAATTAAATATAGATAATGAGAACGTAATAGTTTTAGAAGATATTAGTTTATTAAAAGAATATATTGATTCAGAAGAAGAAAATTTTGTAATAGGTGGTGCTACAATATATAAACTTTTAATGCCTTATGCACAAAAAATGTATATTACAAAAATAGACAAAGATTTTGTTGGAGATGTATATTTTCCAAAAATAAATGAAGAAGAATGGAAGATTATACAAGAAGAGGAAGGAATAAAAAACGAAACAAATCCTTATGATTATAAATATATTACGTATTTAAGAAATAAAAGCTGATTATTTTATCAGCTTTTAAAATTTTAAAAAAAATTTTAAACTTTTTGCATAGAAAAACAATCTAATAAAGTATAAGGCAAAAAGAAATGAGGTAATAAAACATGCAAACAAGAGAGAAAAAAATCAACAAAAATAAATTATTTATTATGGTACTAATTATTACTGGTATTAGTTTAGCAATATTATTTATATTTATTCAAAATAAATTTGCCAGTAAAGCTGTAGCGGCTAAAGATAGTAATATGGAAGATTATGCAAATAATGTGAATACTGAAAATAATGTAATTGATAAAAAAATAATTCAAGAAATGAATGTGGAAATAGGATTTAATGATATAACTAAACCAGAAGAAAATGAAATTTATATTCCTCAAGAAGTAGAAGATAACAATATAAATACAGATGAAAAATTAGAAAATATAATACAAAACGGTAGTAAAAAGAATAGAAAATTTAATGAAAAGGTGGCTTTTATCGGTGATTCTAGAACACAAGGACTTTTAATGTATACAGGTCTAAATGATGTAATTGATTATAGTTATATTGGACTTATGGTAGATACAGCAATAAGTAAAGAGTTTGTAAAAGGGAAAAATGGAGAAAAAATTACAATATTAGAGGATATGCAAAAAAGAGATCTAGATACTGTATATATTATGTTAGGAGTAAATGAATTAGGGTGGTCGTATAGTGAAGTTTTTGTAAGTAAGTATAAAGAATTAATACAAAAAATAAAAAGTGTACAACCGGATTGTGAAATTATTCTTCAATCTATTATACCAATAACAAAATCTAGATCTGATTCAGACAATATATTTAATAATAAAAATATAAATAAATATAATAAGCTTATACAACAAATAGCAATAGATGAAAATGTTACATTTTTAAATGTTGGTGCCGCATTAGCAGATAAAAATGGAAACTTACCAGAGGAGGCAAGTTCAGATGGAATCCACGTAGATGTTGATTATTGCGAAAAATGGTTGGACTATTTAAAAAATAATTAATTTAAAATGTTTTGTAATTGGAAAGGATGGAATAAGGAACTATGAAAAAAGGAATTATAATAGCATTAGTATGTTTAGTTATAGTAGGTATAATAATAGGAATAGTATTTTATATTAATAGTCAAAAGAATATAGAGATTGATGTAGAAGAATTAGCAGTAAAAATAAAATATCAAATAAGCTTTAAAGACAATTTAGAAATGATTGATAGAGAAACTGTTGTAAAAAACTATAGTTTTGATGATGCAAAAATAAAAGATGTAGCTTGCTATATTGGAACAGGAGCAACAGCAGAAGAAATTCTTGTTTTGCAAGTAAATGATAGAAGTGATATTAACGAAGTAAAAGATTTAATAGTAAAAAGAATAGATGAAAGAAAAGAAGCATTCGCAGATTATCTTCCGGACGAAGTATATAAATTAGAAAATTATACTTTGTTAGAAAAAGGAGACTATCTAATTTTATGTATTGCAAATGATTCAGAAGGAATTAATGATATAGTGAATGACTATCTAAAAAATAAATAACAAGGAGTTACAAAAGTTGCAAGATGTAAGATGTGTTTTAATAGAATATATAAAAGAAAATCAAGAAAAAATGTATAAAACAGCTTTTACTTATGTACATGATAGAGATGAGGCTTTGGATATTGTACAAGAATCAATAGCAAAAGCTTTACAAAATATAAATAAGTTAAAGTATGAAGAATATGTAAAAACATGGTTTTATAGGATATTAATAAACGAAAGCCTACAGCATATAAAGAAAAATAAAAGAAATAATTTATATGAAATAGAAAACTTAGAAAATGAAATAGCTGATTATTCAGAAATACCTATAGAAAATATAGAAATATATAAATGCATTAATAGATTAAATGAAAAAATTAGAACTGTTATTATTCTAAGATTTTTTGAAGATATGAAAATTGAAGAAATTGCATACTCAACAAGAACAAATGAAAATACTGTAAAATCAAGATTATATAAAGGGATACAAGAGCTAAAGAAAATGATAGAAGGAGGTAAAAATTAAAGTGGAAGAGTTAAAAAAAGCCAAAATGGTCTATGACTCCATTAATGTTCCAAATGAATTAAATTATGTTGTTCATAGGTCTATTGCTAAACAAAAGAAAAATAAAAATAGAATTTTTTATTATTTTAAGATATTAGCTACCACAACAGTTGCTTCATTTGTATTATTTGTAGTAACAGTTAATTCTAATAGTACTTTTGCTTCTAGTATTTCAGAGGTGCCAATAATAGGAGATATTGCTAGAATATTTACAATTAAAGAATATCAAGAAGAAGATGAACTAAAATTAGTAAATGTAAAGATGCCAGCATTAGAAAATACAGGAAATACAGAATTAGAAAATAGAATTAATTATGAAATTCTTACAAAGATAAATGAAAAAATAGAAGAAGCGGAGAAAAGAGCAGAAGAATATAGAGATGCAGTAATTCAAACTGGTGGATCTTTAGAAGATTTTCATCCAATTAATATAGAGGTTAATTATGAAGTAAAATATTCTACAAATGAAATAGTTTCATTTGTTATAAATAAGTTTGAAACTTTAGCTTCTGCATATAATGAGCAAGATTTTTATAATATTGATATAACAAATGGAAAAGAATTAAATTTAAGAGATGTTTTAGGACCAGATTATAAACAGATTGTAGATAGTTCAATAAAGAAACAAATAGAAGAAAGAGAAAAAAATTCTGATAATACTTATTTTGACGTATCAGATGGAGGTTTTGATGGAATAGAAGATGAATATCAAAATTTCTATATAAATGAAAGTGGAAATGTAGTAATAGTATTTCAAAAATATGAAATAGCACCAGGATATATGGGAATACAAGAGTTTGAAATTCAACAATAAAATTAATATAAAAACAAAATTCTCAACATCAGAGTAAAAATAAAGAGTAATACTTTTTAAAAGTATAGCTCTTTATTTTTGCGTTTAATTGTATAAAATGTGAAATTTTGCCAATAATAATGTTATACAAATAAATAAAGGAGAATACTTGTGGAAAAGACTTTTTTATTAAATGTTCCAATAAGTATAACAAATTATGATGAGGTTTTAAAAGAAATAAAAGAAAGTATAATTAACAATACAAAATTTAGCATAGTTTCCATAAATTTGAATAAAATTATATTATCAAATGAGGACAAAACTATGAAAGAAACAATTAAATCATTTGATTGTTTTATACCGGATGGGGTATCTATAGTAAAAAACAATGAAAAAATAAAAGAGAGAATTACTGGAATAGATTTATTTGAAAAAATATGTGAAAATCATAGAAATATAAAAGCAAAAATTTTTTTATATGGTGCTAGTAATGAAAGTGTAAATAATACCAAAAATATACTTGAGAATAAATATAAAGATATAAACATTGTGGGAGTAGAAAATGGATATATAAAAGATAATGAAGAATTAATAAATAAAATTAATTGCTTAAAACCAAATATTGTAATAGTAGCATTGGGGTCTCCAAAGCAAGAAAAATGGATATATTTAAATAAAAATAAAATAAATGCTAACGTATTTATGGGAGTAGGAGGCGCTTTTGATGTTATTGGAGGCAAAGTTAGGAGAGCACCAGTGATAATAAGAAAAATTGGATTAGAGTGGTTATATAGGATTATTAGAGAACCAAAACGTATGAAACAGTTACCATTGCAAATTAAGTACTGGTATATTTTAAAAAAGAAAAAAGATGTAAAACATCTTTAGAAAGGAAGGATATAAAATTATGAAAGAAAAACAAATTACAGTTTTAGGATTAGGATACATTGGGTTACCAACATCAATAGTATTGGCAAAAGCAGGTCATAATGTTAAAGGTTATGATCCAAACGAAGAGGTTATAAAAACATTAAACAGTGGAAAAATTCATATTGTAGAAAATAATCTACAGAAGGTCTATACAGAAGTAGTAGAAGCTGGCAAGTTCAAAGCTTATGCGGAGATACAACCTTCTGATGTATACATAATTTGTGTTCCAACACCATTTAAAAAGAATAATGAAAATGAAAAAATAGCAGATTTAAGTTATGTAGAAAGTGCAGCTAAAACTGTAGGAAAAGTAGTTAAAGAAGGAGATTTAGTTATATTAGAGTCTACAGTTCCTCCACTTACCACTAAATTAGTAACTGAAATTGTAGAAAAGGAAAGTGGACTATCTAGAGAAAAATTTCATAGTGTTCATTGCCCAGAAAGAGTATTGCCAGGAAGAATTCTTTATGAATTAGAACATAATGATAGAATTATAGGTAGCCAAAAACGAGAATCAGCAGAGCTAGCAAAGGAGTTATATGATACCTTTGTAAAAGAAGGAACATGTTATATTACTGATGATATTACAGCAGAAATGTGTAAACTTATAGAAAATACTTATAGAGACGTTAATATTGCATTAGCAAATGAATTATCTATAATTTGTGACAAGTTAGGAATAGATGTATTTAATCTTATAGAGTTAGCCAATAAACATCCTAGAGTTAATATATTAAAGCCACGGAGTTGGCGTAGGAGGACATTGTTTGGCAATAGATCCATGGTTTATTGTAGAAAAGTTTAAAAATGAAGCAAAACTAATAGATACAGCTAGAAAAGTAAATGATAATAAACCAATATGGATATCAGAAAAAATAGAAAAAAATTTAAATTACAATAAAAATGTAAAAATAGGTATATTGGGTTTAGCATATAAACAAGATATTGATGACTTAAGGGAAAGTCCTTCGATAAAATTAGCTAATAGTTTAAAAGAAAGGGGATACTTAGTTTATGGATGTGAACCAAATACAAATAAACAAGAAGTAAATGGAATAACCGTATTATCTTTAGATGAGATATTGGATAAGACAGATTATTTAGTCTTAACGGTAGGCCATAAAGAATTCATAGAAAACAAAGATAAAATATTTAGTAAAAAAGTTTATAACTGTATTGGACTTTAAAAGGAATTGTACATTTGGAAGGAATGAGATTTTAAATGAAAAGAAAAATATTACTATATGGTGATTTGAGTTTAAACATTGTTGATGGCTCATCTGTATGGCTTGTTTCTCTAGCAAAGTTATTAGCACAAGATACAGATAATGTTATTGATATATTACTAAAAGAAAAGATAAAAAATAATATATTGATTAAAGGTATACAAGGATATAGTAATATAACTTTACTTAACCCAGATGAATATATACCTAAATATAAAAATGTTGAAGTTATGCATGTTAGTAGGCTAGTAGAAATGATAGATGAATATAGAGATTATTCTTGTATTATAGTTAGGGGATTTAATGCTGTCAAAAATTTGATAACAAATAGAAAGCTTGCTAATAAGCTAATCCCATATTTAACTGACTTTTGCCATGAAAAAAATAATATAAGCAAAAAAGAGGTAAATGAATTAAAAACAATATATGAAATAGTAAATCAATTCTTTGTTCAAACAGAGCAGATGAAGGAATATTTAAAAGAAATTATAGAAGTAGATGGTAGTAAATTTAAAATATTAAGCCCAATTATTTTTAAAGAAAATATTTCAAAAAAAATCATACCAAAATCAATTGTATATGCTGGAAAGATTGCTTTGGACTGGAACATACTAGAACTTATAGAGATAATGGAAAGATTATATAAAAAGGATAAAGATATAAAGTTATATTTTATAGGAGATAAGTTTAACAAGGATTTAATGGATAAAAAAGAAGAAATTTTACAGAAACTAAATAATATGCCAAATATAATTTTTTATGGATCACTATCAAAAAAAGAAACAACGCAAATTATAAATTCATCAGAATTAGGATATTCATTTAGAAGCAGTAAAGTAGATAATAATAATTCTTTAGAAGTATCATCAAAAGTATTGGAATATTGTTTCTGCAATGTTCCAGTCCTTTTGAAAAGGACGAAAAGTCATGAAAGTATTTTAGGAAAAGACTACCCATTATATGTAGAAAATGTAGATGAATGTGTAAATAAAATATTAGATTTTTTTAATAATAAGGAAAAATATAAAACGTTAAATAATAAAATAAGCGAAAATGTAAAGAAATATTTACCAGAAGAAGTTTATAAAAATGTCTTAACAGCCATTGAAAAATATGAAAAGAAAAAACTTAGACTTTTAATTACAGGGCATGATTTAAAATTTATAAAAGACTTATATCCATATTTTGAGAATGAATATGAGTTAAATATTCAAAATTATGAAGAATATGAAAGTATGAATATAGAAGAATCAAAAAAACTACTAAGAAAAACAGATATAGTATGGTGTGAATGGATGCTTTTTAATGCTAGATGGTATTCAATTCATAAGTTTCCTCATCAAAAACTATTTATAAGAGCACATAGATTTGAATTGGCTAAGAAGTATGGAAAACAGATAAATTGGACAAGAGTAAATAAACTAATAACAGTATCGTATTACTATATGGAACAATTTATAGAACAGTTTAATGTTCCAAGAGAAAAAGTAATTGTAGTTAATAATTTTATTGATTCTAAAAAATATACAACAATAAAAGAAGAAGGATATAAATATAATTTAGCAATGATAGGGATATTACCTAAAAGAAAAGGCTTTGATAGAGCAATAGATTTGTTAATAGAATTAAAAAGAAAAAATCCAAAATACAAATTATATATAGCAGGAAAAAGACCAGAAGAATTTCCTAATACAAAGAATATAGAAGAAGAAAGAATTTATTATGAAAAAGTGGAAGAAAAGATTAAAGAAAATAAATTGGAAGAAGATGTGATTTTTACAGGTTGGATAGAAGTACCAAAATTCTTAGAAAAAATAGGATATACATTATCTTTAAGTGATAAGAAATTCCCAGAAAGTTTTCATGTTTCTCCATTTGAATGTATGGCTAGCAAAGGAATTGGAATGTTATTAGATTGGGAAGGAATAGAATATATTTATCCAAATTTTTCTATATATAATTCAGTTAAAGAAATTGCTGAAAAGATAGAAGCATATAACAATAATGATGAATTATATAATGAAATAGCTAATAAAGGTAGAAATTTTACCATTAACAATTATGATTTGCCTATTATATGGAATATGATAAAAAAAGTAATTAATAGTTAAATAGACAGATTTGTACCATAAGAAAGGAACAAATTTAAATATGAAAAATAAAATTATTAGATTTATAAAGAATCATCCATTTTTATATAATTTAGCTAAAAAAATCAATAGAAGGTTAAAAGTAACACCACCCAAAAAATCTTATAGTAGTGATTATATTTATTATGCTTATATATTAAAAGAAGCAGGAGAATTAAATAAGATAAAGGAGCACTATAAGAAGATAGAAAGAGAAAATACTAAGTTGTTTGTTATTGTTGATAATGAAGAATACAGCCAATATATTCATAAATTTATTAGGGAGAATGTGAATATATTATTTGCAAGTATGCAATATTTTAAAAAATACAATAAAAAGTTAAAACTTAATAAATATCTATTACTAGATTACAGAAATAATGAATTTAATAGCTTATTAAATTATATTATTTAGAGGTGGTTAGTATGATTAAAGTTATGAATATTTTTGGGACTCGACCTGAAGCAATAAAAATGGCTCCAATTGTTCAAGAATTAAAAAGTAGAAAGGAAATAGATTGCAAAGTTTGTGTTACTGCACAACATAGAGAAATGTTAGATCAAGTTCTAAATGTATTTAATATTAAACCAGATTATGATTTAAATATTATGAAACAAGGACAAACTTTAAGTGATATAACATCAGGCGTTTTAACAAAAGTAGAGGCTGTAATTAAAAAGGAAGAACCTGACTTGATTTTAGTCCATGGAGATACAACAACTACTTTGGCAGGGGCAACTGCAGCATTTTATAACAAAGTAAAAGTAGGACATGTTGAAGCAGGATTAAGAACCTGGAATTTAGATTCACCATTTCCAGAGGAAGCGAATAGACAAATGGTAGATTGCATAACAGATTATTACTTTACTCCAACAGAAAAAACAAAAGAAAATTTGATAGAAGAAGGAAAAGAAGAAAAAAAGATTTTTGTTACCGGCAATTCAGCAATAGATGCATTAAAAACGACAGTAAAAAAAGATTATACTCACCCTATTTTCAAGTGGATTGGGAACGACAAATTGATTTTACTTACTGCACATAGAAGAGAAAACTTAGGGGAGAACATGTATAACATGTTTAAGGCAATAAAAAGAGTAGTTGACGAGAACAATGGTATAAAAGTTATATATCCTGTTCATTTAAATCCACAAGTAAGAAAAATAGCAAATGATGTTTTTAAGGACGATAAAAAAATAAAATTAATTGAGCCACTTGATGTAGTTGATTTTCATAATTTCTTGAACAAAGCTTATATTATACTTACAGATAGCGGAGGAATACAAGAAGAGGCACCATCATTAGGAAAACCTGTTTTGGTATTAAGAAATACAACAGAAAGGCCAGAAGGAATAGAAGCGGGAACTTTAAAATTAGCAACTACAAATGAAGAAACAATTTATAAAATACTTACAGATTTGTTACAAAATAAAGAAAGCTATGAAAAAATGGCAAAAGCATCTAATCCTTATGGAGATGGAAATACAAGCAAAAAAATTGCAGATATTATAATTGAACAATTAAATGAGAGAAAGGAATAATAATAGGTATGACAAATGCGATAGAAGTAAGTGATTTATATGTATCATATAAGGGGTTAAAGAAAATATCTATAAAACAATCAATAGCTAAATTTAAATTTAATCAAACAGAAATTTTTGAAGCTTTAAAAGGAGTGAGCTTTAATGTAGAAGAGGGAAAAATACTTGGAATTATAGGAAAAAATGGAAGCGGAAAATCTACATTATTAAGAGCAATTTCAGGGATATTTTCTCCGGATAAAGGAAATGTAAATTTAAATAATCATTCTATTTCATTATTATCAATTGGAGTAGGTTTTCAAACAAAACTTACAGGATATGAAAATATTATCCTTTCTGGATTATTGTTAGGCTTTTCAGAAGAAGAAATACGAAAAAAAATACCTAAAATTATAGAATTTTCTGAATTAGGTGATTTTATATATAAACCAGTTAGAACATATTCAAGTGGCATGTATTCTAAATTATCATTTTCTATAACTGCAATATTGGAAACAGATATTATTTTAATAGATGAAGTATTAAGTGTGGGTGATATTCATTTTAAAGAAAAAAGTAGTAAAAAAATGAATGAAATTATAAAAGATGAGACAAAAACAGTTGTTATAGTCTCACATAATATGAGTACTATGAGAGAACTTTGCGATAAAATATTATGGCTAAATGATGGAGTAGTAATGGAAATAGGTGATACGAACGATGTGATTTCTCATTACGAAGAATTTATGAAAACTTTAAATAAATGATAGGAAGTGAAAATTTGAAAAAATTTTTTTACAATTTAAAAAAGTATTATAAATATTCCGTATATGCAGCAAAAGCAGAACTAAAATCAGAAATAACCAATTCATATCTTAATTGGTTATGGTGGTTTTTGGATCCTATATCATACATGCTTATATATACATTTATAGTTGAAGTTGTATTTAAGACAACTGAACAATATTTTCCAGTGTTTGTATTTATAGGACTCACAACATGGGATTTATTTAGCAAAACTGTAAGTGGAAGTGTAAAGCTTGTAAAGAATAATATTGGTACAATAAATAAAGTATATTTGCCCAAATATATTTTATTAGTATCAAAATCGTTCGTATTTTTATTTAAATTTTTAATATCATTTACCTTAATAATTGTTCTAATGCTGTTATTTAAAGTGCCATTTTCATGGCAAATACTAAATTTCCCAATAATTCTATTTATAATTTATATTATAAGCTTTGGGTGTGGAACAATTTTATCACATTTTGGTGTATTTGTAGAAGATCTATCAAACATAATAAATATATTATTAAAATTAGTATTTTATTTTTCAGGGATCTTTTATGCAATAGCAACTAGAATACCAGCACCATTTAATAAATTGATGGTTACCCTAAATCCAGTAGCATTTTGTATAGATCAATTTAGAAGAATATTCCTATATGGAGCTATACCTAATTATTTATTATTATTTTTATGGTTTATAGCAGGTATTATATTAATAGTAATAGGTGTTTCGCTTATCAATAAATATGAAAATAGTTATGCAAAAGTAGTATGAGATGATTATTTTAATAATCATCTCATTAATTATATATTTCCTATTAGATTAAATAATTGAAACAATATAAAAAAAGTGATAGAATATGAAGAATAAAAGGGAGTGAGGAAGATTAATCTATTAGCTGCAATTATTGTTTTTAATATTTTGGTATTTATATATCAAGTAATGATAGAAATTTTTACTACAATATATAGTATAGAAGGAATTCAACTGGATAAAGCACAATTTCAAATTATCTCAATTTTAACGGGGACAGGCTTTACCACAAGTGAAAGTGAACTTATGCTATTAACAAAAAGAAGAAGAAAAATTACTGAGTTAATGATGCTTTTTAGTTATATTTTTAATATATCAATTGTATCAACTTTAGTAAACATAATAATATCTTCTGCTGGTCCAGCTATTAATGAGTTGATAATAGGTATAGTTTTAACAATTATAAATTTTTTAATTATCGCATTGCTAAATAAATCTACAAAAGTTAAAAGCAAATTAGAAAATTTTATAAAGAAAATAGCTACAAATGTAAGAAAGAAAAGAAAAAATCCTATTTCTGTATATGATACTTTGGGAGATAAAGTAATTGCTGAAATTAATGTATTAAAAATTAATAATAACATGAATAATATAAATACTGAAAAACTAAAAGAAAAATATGATATACAAGTATTGGTTATAAAAAGAGGAGAACAAGTAATTTCATCTATAGAACCAAATATAACAATAAATTATAATGATATAGTAATTGTATTTGGAAAAATGAGAAATATAAAGAAAATATTTGTGAAAGAAAAATCGAGAAAATAAGTACTTATGAGACAATATTCCCCTTTCCTATAAATAATGAAATTACAATGTAAAATGATAAAAAAAACTTGTAATATATTGAAAAAAATGATAATATTATGGAAGAAAATGATATAAAGAATGGAGATAAAAATGCAAATAGTAGAAATAATAAAAGAACACATACAATATAGACAGCAAGTATTTAAATTAGCAAAAGCAGATATTATAAAGACTTATAGAGGAGCTGCATTGGGTTGGGCATGGGCAATTATTAAACCAGCTGTAACTATTTTTGTATATTGGTTTACTTTTGAAATAGGATTAAGAAGTGGTAAACCAGTAAATGGATTTCCATTTTTCCTTTGGCTAATATCAGGGCTTATACCTTGGTTTTATATGAGTGATATGCTTACAAAAGGAACAGATTCAATTAGAAAGTATAGTTATCTGGTAACCAAAATGAAATTCCCAATTTCAACAATACCAACGTTTGTTAGTATATCGAACTTTATAATACATTTGATTTTGATGGCTATTATGATACTCATATTTATATTTATGGGATATCCACCAAGTATATATATTATTCAATTACCATTATATATGCTATTAAATTTTGCATTCTTTACAATTTTCTCTTTATTTTCAGGACTATTGGCTGCAATTAGTAAAGATTTTGCAAATTTAGTTAAGTCATTTATTACAGCCATATTTTGGCTATCTGGTATTATATGGAATGCTAATGCAATTACAATTCCATGGATTAAGAAGATATTAAGATTAAATCCATTCAATTTTTTAGTAGAAGGATATAAAAATTGTTTTATCAATCAGACATGGTTTTTTGAAGAACCAAAAAGACTATTATATTTTATTATAGAACTTGTATTATTACTAATATTAGCATTATGGATATATAGAAAAGTAAGAAAAGAAATACCAGATGTATTATAATGGGGAGGATAGAATGTCTGAAATTGTAATAGAATTTAAAAATGTTACTAAAGCATACAAATTATTTAAAAATGATAAAAAAAGGTTTTTAGCATTATTTTTTAAAAATATAAAGTATAAAGAAAAAAAGGCAGTAAATAATGTTTCGTTTAAGATTCATAGAGGAGAAACAGTAGCACTGTTTGGTAAAAATGGAGCAGGTAAATCTACTATTTTGAAATTAATAACAGGCGTATGTTTTCCAACATCAGGAGAAATAACTGTAAATGGAAGAGTAAGTGCACTATTAGAGTTAACATCTGGTTTTGATCCAGAGTTTACAGGAAGAGAAAATATATATTTAAAAGGTCAGCTTTTAGGATTAAAAAATTCTGAAATAGAAGAATTGGAACAAACAATAATAGATTTTGCAGAAATAGAAGAATACATTGATCAACCAGTTAGAACCTATTCAAGTGGTATGAAGGCCAGATTAGGATTTTCAATTAATGTAAATATAAAACCAGAAATTTTAATAGTAGATGAAGCTTTAAGTGTTGGAGATGAAGAATTTAAAAATAAGTGTATTACTAAAGTTAATGAAATTATTAATAAGGAAGATGTCACATTACTCTTTGTAACACATATAACATCTACTGCTAAAGAATTTTGCAAAAGAGGAATATTTATGAAAGATGGAAAAATTGTTTATGATGGAAATATAGAAGAGACAATAAAAAAATATGAGGGGACATTGAAAAAGAAAAAATAAGAGGTGTAATATGCAAACAAAATTTACTGTACTAATGTTAATAGAAGATAATGATACTATAAATGTAACTTTAAGTAATTTCTTTAATACAAAAAAAGCTAATGAAATTGAACTTATATTATTAGATATTTCAAATAATAAGGTAGATGAAAATTTGCTAAATCAGCTTTTAAAAAATATTAACATTAAATATATAAATTTAAATGGAAAATCAAAAAGTGAAGCTTATAACATAGGACTACAAGAAGTTACAGGCCAATATGTAAATTTCCTTGAGCAAGGTGATTTTTATAGTAAAAAAGCCTTAATTAAGATAGATAAATGCATACATAAAAATCCTGCCAAAATTGTTTGCTTAAAATCGGTATATAAGAAAGATAATATTTGTAAAGTAAATAAAATTTGTCCAAATAGAGATTTTATAGATTTACTTTTTTATCCAACCAAAATAAATTTATCATTAAATTCTTATTTTATTAACAAATTGATAATTAATGACATTAAATTTGATGAGAGTATAGATTTTGAAGATTCAAAATTTAAATTTTTATTAGAAGTAAATATAAAGTATCCATTTTATTATTTAATAAAAGATGAAAATGTATACTATAATATCCCAGAGATTAATGATGTTGGACTAAATGAATTACAATATAAAAAAGAATGGTACACTAAATCAATTGTTGATTTTGATATTCCTTTTCTGGAGAAAATTTATAATAAATATGATTCAGTACCGTTATTTACACAAGAGGCTATGTTATACCATATCTTTCAAAAATATAATTGCAATTTAAATGAAAGAAATAAGTCTATATTATCTAAAGAAGAGGCAAAAGAGTTCTTTGAGAAAGTCTCTATTGCTTTAAAGTACATTGATACTAGAGTTATATTATGTAGAAACAAAGAAAATTTATTTAAAATTCCAAGATGGTTGGCCTACCAATTTGTATTAGCTAAAGATAGGTTGAATAAAGTAGAGCCTAAAATAATATACAATGAGGGAAGTTTTGAAATATTAGAAGAAGACAAGGTATATAGTTTTTCTAAAATAAAAAATGAACATATAAATGTATACGCTATAAATTATGATAAAGATAAATTAGAAATTGATTATAGTGTAAGTGTTCAAGATTTTTTACCGCAAGAAGAAATTTTAATGAATGTTAAATGTAATAATGATATTTATAAGCCAGAAAGAATAAAAGCTTATCCACTTCAAAAATGCTTTGATCTTACAATTTCAAATAAATGTCAATTTAGGGTAACAATTCCAACTAAGGGGCTAAAAAAAGCAGAAATAACTTTTAATATGAAATGTAATGATGAAGAAGTAGCAATGGAAATAAATTTCTCTAGAATTCAATCACATTTAACAAAGTCAAAATTTTCATATTGGAAATTTAATGATTATTATTTAGAATATAGAAATAAAAAACTACTTCTTAGTAAAAAGAATTTTATAAAGAGTGTTTTCAAAGAAATAGAATATATGTTGGCAAGACTATATGTATCTAAAAACAAGAAAAGAACAATAAAATTGACAGGCTTAAGATTATTATATTGGTTAGTTTATCCTGTTATGCATAAAAAAAGAATCTGGATTTATTATGATAAAATATATAAGGCAGGGGACAATGCAGAATATTTATATAAATATGCAGAAAAGCAAAATGATAATATAGAACATTATTATGTTATAAATAAAGAAAGCAATGACTATAAAAGATTAAAAAGTGAAAGAGAAAAAATACTTATATTTGGTTCTATAAAATTAAAAATCTATAGTTTATATGCAGAAGCTATTCTAGCTACACATAAGAATGTTATAAGTTTTTTAGGATTTCCTAAACAAAGCAGGAGTTATTTTAAAGATTTATTCAATCCTGAAATTATATGTATACAGCATGGATTAACAATGCAGGCTATAGCACAACATCAAAACAGATTAGAAGATAATACTAAATTGTATATGTGTGCATCAAAATATGAAATAGATAATTTAAGTAAAGATATCTATGGATACGATCCGGAAAGTTTAAAATTAGTTGGACTTGCTCGTTTTGATGGATTGATTAATAATGATAAAAGACAAATATTTATAGCGCCTACATGGAGGAAAAATGCAGCTAATACAAAAACAAGAATGGGCAACACAAGGGAATACACGGAAGAATTTAAAAAAACAGATTATTTTAAAATATTTAATGGTATTATTAATAATAAAAAACTTATAGAATGTGCAAAAGATAATAATTATAAAATTGTCTTTTTACTTCATCCAGTTATAACAGCTCAATACGATGATTTTGATAAAAATGATTATGTGAATGTTATAACAGTTAATAGCGGAATTAGTTATGAAACACTATTAACAGAATCTAGTCTTATGGTTACAGATTATTCAGGAATACAATATGATTTTGCATATATGAGAAAAAAATTAATTTATTTTCACCCTGACGAATTGCCAGCACAATATGAAGATGGTGGAATTGATTACGAAACAATGGGATTTGGACCAATTTGTCATAATACAACTGAACTTATTGATATGTTATGTGATTCTATGAAAAATGAATGTAAAATAGATGAAAAGTATGTTAAAAGGGCAGATGACTTTTTTAAATTTTCAGATCATAATAATTGTAAAAGAATTTATGATACAGTAAAAAAATATTTAGATGAAAGGAAGTAAAAATATATGAATATTGCAATAATATTTGCTGGTGGTAGTGGTACAAGAATGAAAACACATGGATTACCAAAACAATTTTTAAAAGTGGAAGGAAAACCTATAATAATAAAAACATTAGAGAATTTTGAAAAAAATAGAAAAATAGATAAAATTTATATAGCTTGTAAAGAAGATTGGATAGACTATCTAAAAGAAGAAATTAATCAATATAAATTAAAGAAAATTGCTAAGATTGTACCAGGGGGAGAAACTGGACAAGATTCAATATATAATGCTTTAAAAGCTGCAAGTTTAGAAAGTCCAGAAGATTCTATAGTATTGATACATGATGGCGTAAGACCGTTTATTACACAGGAATTGATTTCACAAAATATAGAAGATGTAAAAGAGTTTGGGTCATCTATAACATCTACACCTTGTTTTGAAACTGCTATTGTTAGTGAGGATGGAGAATCTGTTAAAGAAGTTCCAAATAGAAATATAATGTATACTGCTCAAGCACCACAATGTTTTGTGCTAAAAGATATATTAGAAATACATGAAAAAGTTAGAAAGACTAAAAGCAAATATGATGGAATTGTAGATTCATGTAATTTAATGAGGAACAACGGTTATCCAATTCATATTACAATGGGACCAAGAAACAATATTAAAGTAACTACTCCTACAGATTATTATTTAGCACAAGCATTATATAAGTATGAAAAAGAAGAAGAGTTAAGTGAAAAAAATCTAAGTCCAATAATTGAAGAGGATATAGAAGAGATTTTAAATAATAATATAAATTTTAAAAAGTTAGAGAATTCTACTGTATTAGTTACAGGAGCTAGTGGAATGATAGGAACATATATATTATATACTTTAGTTGCACTAAACGATTTAAAATCATATAATATTCAGATTGTAGCCTTAATGAGAAAAAAATCTAAACTACCATTATATTTGAGAAAAAGAGATGACATAATCATTCTAGAACAAGATGTATGTGATAGAATTAATTATAATGAAAAAATAGATTATATAATACATGCTGCAAGCCCAGCAAGCCCTAAAATTATGAGAGAACAACCAGTAGATACAATTATGGCTAATACATTAGGAACATTTAATACTCTTAAACTTGCACAAAAAAATAATGTGAAAAAATATATGTTTATATCTTCTAGAGAAGTATATGGAGAGCCTTATGAATGGCAAGAAGAGTTTAAAGAAAATGATTATGGTTTTGTAGATCCAGTACAAGTTAGATCATGCTATCCAGAAGGAAAAAAAGCAGCAGAAACAATGTGTATTTCTTTTAAAGAACAATATGGATTAGATGTAAAAATAGTTAGACCAGCTCATACTTATGGACCTGGAATGTCTATTGATGATGGAAGGGTACAAGCAGATTTCTTAAAGAATGTGGTTAATAAAGAAAATATTATTATGAAAAGCAAAGGTGATGCAGTAAGAACTTATACATATATAAGGGATGTTATTTCAGGAATTTTCTATGTGTTATTAAACTCTGATGATATTGTTTATAATGTAGCAGATCAAGGAGCAGAAATTACTATTAAAGGATTAGCAGAGCTAATGGTAAACTTATTTCCAGAAAGAAAACTAAAAGTAGAAATGCATATAGAAGAAGACACAAAAGGATGTGCACCATTTAAATTAGGTATAATTAATAGTGATAAATTAAGAAAATTAGGATGGAAACCTACTATTAATTTAGAAGAAGGATTTAAAAGAACGGTAGAATATATAGAAGAGAAAATTAATTAAGCAAAAGGAGAAATAATGAATAACGGGATAATCATTACAGATATTTTTTGGGATAGAATATATATAAATATTATTTTTGAGGGCTATGACATAGAAAACAAAAAAATATATGTAATTAGTAAAAAGGAAAAGTATGAATTTGATTTAGAAAAAATTGATGCTAATAAATGCAAATTAGTTTTAAATATAACAAATATAAAAGATGGAAAAATGTTCTCAAATGATAATTATTCCTTTAAAGAAGAAGTTGATGGAAATCTTAAAGATATACATATAACGGTTGATTTGGCATACAAATTAGAAGATCTGGATAGAATTTATAGATATAAAAAGGATAATTTTGCATATACAATTAATTTTGAAGTAAAATCAGTGGAAGAAGAATATTTCTCAATTAGTTTGAAGTCAAGATTTTTAAAAGAAAATGAAGAATTTAATAATTATAAGAAAAAAAAGAAATATATAAAAAAATTCTCTGTACTTGTAGCCAAAAATGTTTTAAATTGTATATATAAAGTCTTTTCCGCTATACATCCTAAAAAGGAGAAGCATATATTATTAATGTCTGAAACGCGAAGCCCAATATCTGGAAATTTAAAGGCTCTAGATGAAAGGATTAAACAAAGAAAAATTAATGAAAATTATAAAATAGAGTATTCATTTTTCAAGACATTAGAATCTAAAAAAGCCAAAATGATATTAAATTGGATTAAACTTTTATGGAAAATATCAAAACAACAATATATTTTTTTAGATGATTACTCTCCGTTATTTAAATTTATCAATTTGAATAAAAATACTAAATTAATACAAGTTTGGCATGCCGGAGTTGGATTTAAATCTGTTGGCTATGCAAGATTTGGATTTGGAGGACCAGAACCATACAATAGTTGTCATAGAAAATATGATTATGCTATAGTAGGATCTGAAGCATTAATTCCAGTATATCAAGAGGTATTTGGAATTTCAGCAGATAAAATCTTGCCTTATGGTTTACCTCGTTTGGATAATTATTTAGATAAAAATAGAATGCAAGAAATAAAAGAAAAATTATATAATACTTATTCATATTTAAAAGAAAATAAAATAATAATATTTGCTCCTACATTTAGAGGTAGAGGACAAGAAAAGGCTTATTATCCTTATGAAGTATTGGATTTAAATAAGATTTATGAATTATGTAAAAAACAAGGTTATATCTTTATAATAAAAATGCATCCGTTTGTAAGAAAACAAATAATTATACCAGAAGAATTCCAAGATAGAATTATTGATTTTAGTGGGTATAGTGATATAAATGATTTATTATATGTTGCCGATATTTTAATAACAGACTATTCTTCAAATATATATGATTTTAGTTTATTAAAAAAACCAATTCTCTTTTACACTTTTGATTTAGATAGGTATCAATTAATTAATAAAGTACATAGAAGTTTACGAGAATATGCACCAGGAAAAATATGTATGAATATTGATGAGCTTATAAATGCAATTGAAAATCAAGATTTTGAAATTGAAAAGTTGGAAAAGTTTGTGCAAGAAAACTTTAATAAAACAGATAAGAAATCAACAGATCTAATAATAGATAATATTATTCTAAAAGACTAACTATTAATTGTCAATAGTTTTTCAAAAAAAATTAAAAATATTTTTGTTAGATAAAAAATTGCATAACA